>CADBVL010000063.1:3011-9829 GCA_902798015.1 uncultured Bacteroidales bacterium | reverse complement strand
GTATAAATCATAACACCGCCGATCGGAGGGATTAAACGACCTCAACGCGAGGAGGTTTGTTCCGAAAGGCGGTGCAAAAGTAGAGGTTTATGGAGAGAATCGGAGTCACATGTGTGACTTATTTGTGACCTGCTGTGACTTAATGAAAATTGTAAGAAAAAGTGCTCAAAAAAAGCATAAAAAAACGACCCGTACAGGTCGCTATTTATTTATTTCTACCGATATTGACACCTAAATGGTGATCATCTACAATCCATCCGAATTCGTCTGTAAGTCTTGTACAGAGTTGTTTTCGTTGGTGCGTCTTGCAATACTCCTTGAAGACCGGGTCTTTCTTTTTGCGTGCTTCAATATACTCCCGCACGGCATTATAGTCATTTTCTTTAGGACGCGGGATATCCATTTTCGCCGCTTCAAAGAATTGAAATCCTACACCCCCTGCTTCTACCTTTTCTATTTTGTGTTGGTGTTCGACATGGTCTCCGAAATTGATGTTAGTGACTTGAATTTTCCCCGATGAAATGGCATCGAGGATTTGCTGCTGCATTTCTTCTTTACTCATTTTTAGTGCATTAAAAAAGCACAGATAAGTGGGATAGCCGGTAGTGTTGGCACACACGTAACAATATCCCACCTACCCATGCAAAACACGGATAATTGGGACATATTACTCTTTGTTACTTATTAGTGTGCCAAACTACCGGTAAAGAAATATGCCTTTCTGATAAATATGTCCTCCCATTTAACGTCTATAGAGCTGACGATATCGGGTGCAAAATTACTGCTTTTCTGCGATATATGCAAATAAATTTGTTATTTTGTGAATTTATTCTCTACATTATCGCCCAAATTGAGAGTGTCGATGTGGTCGATGTGGACGGTCACCTGCTGACTTTGTTGGGCTTGGAGTTTGTGACGAAGTTCTGCGTTTTGTCGCTCTAACTCATGCAAGCGCTCGGTAGGATCTACTTGTGCTTCGCCTTTCAAGAAGCCGTAGAGATAGACTTTCTTCTCGATTTGTTTGGCGAGCACTTTCTGGTAGGTACGCAAGTCACGAAGGAGTTCGTTGTATTTCTCATCATCGCTCTTATTACGCATTTTGCCGTTCTCGAACCCTTGGAAGTAGGCACGGATGTCATAGAAAGATGCGTTGACATTTACGGGCGACGCCCCGTACACATTCTGCTTGTGGTGCAGGTAGTATTCCCAAATTTTTCTACCTGCCTCCATCACGGCTTGCGCAGCGGGTGTAAACACTATTGGGGAGGAAGGAATAAGCGATTCCTCTTCTCCGAAGAGGGTCGCGGCATTCTGCGGTGCACACTTGCCGGCAATGAAGTCAGACATAAAGTGCGATTGGAAGTTATCCGGCGCGTTTACCTCTTTCTCGGTGAAGGGTATCCAGTGGTTTTCTCCTTGTTCGCACGATATACGATTTTGTCCATGGAAGAGCGTATACGCGAGGCAGTCTGATTGAAAGTCTTTATCGTATTTCCATCCATCATTGGGAGTAAAATACTGATCTCTATCATTTAACCAAGTAGCTTCGCTGCACATTCTCACAGATAAATTTGTGCAAGCAGGGATAATATTCTGACTGCATAACGGTAAGAATATTGCATGACTTTCGGACGCATTATTCACCAGGCAAGTAAACTTATTATTTTGAAAGTCTGAGCCTTGTATTCTTTCAAAACCAACGATATTTTCTTTACTACTCGGTTTAAACGATGTTATCCATTTGGTTATAAGAGCGTATCCGGCATCAGCTGTAACAACATATTTTGTGCCTTCCGACTCTCCTTTATTGTTGAAAACATCTACGGCAATATTATCTGGTAATTTATCCTGCCTTTCAGTACCCCATATAAAAAAGCCTATAGGGAACTGACCCGTAACATTGTCAAAGGTATTTGCAGGGACAATAAATGCCTTTTCAAGTTTTGCCTTAAAAATGCGCCTGAAATCCGCGAAATTCGCCGCTTGCAGAATTTTCAAAGTTGAAAATTCTGCAAGCCTGCAAGAGGGGATTTCGCTGTATATGCGAATAAAGAATTGAGCGAATAATTCAACTACCGATTTTCCTATAATGTCTTTATACTTTGCGTATGTCCGATTTTCAATAGCAGCTCCTATTTGGTTTTTACCCGTTCCAGTTACTGTTTTAGCATTTGTGGCCTCTTTATACGGCGGATTGATATATACAACGAGTTTTTTTCGTTTCTCCTCGTCATTGATGATATCTTTTAATCCTTGTGGAAGGTCAGCGAAATCGCCGTTCAAGAAATCGAATTGGAAGACATGAGCCTTGAGAAGGTTGGAACCATCGCCCATTTCCTCTATACGTTGATGCATCACATCTACGTCGGCTTTGTCGAGCGTAGAAGCCCAGATATTATATTTATTGGTAAGGCCGGCGAGGAGGTTTCCTGTTCCTGCGCAACAGTCCCATACGTAATACTCATCTTGCCAGTTCTCACCGAGCACATCAGCGAGGTATTCCTGACTTTTCTCAACCCATATAGCCGGTGTAAAATAGGACCCTTTTCGCTCGCGCACATCCTGCGGCACAAGCAAGTCGCGACGCTCCACAATCTTATCCCAATATTCGCGCTTTGGAGGGCGAGTGTACTTAGACCAGAAATTGCTGTGCGCGTGCATGTTATCCTTAAAGTGCACGCTCGCAGACGTAAACAAACCGTATTCATCTATCTTGCGGTCTAACTCGTAGTGATTGGATTTGAGGAGTACGTGTAGGTTCTCAAGAAGCGTTTCATTGTCGCCGGACATCAAGTCAGCCAAATAGAAATCCGCATCTAAGAGGCCGCTCTTTTTGACGTTATCCCATTCGACAGCGATAGAAGGCATCACCTCTTTGCGCCACTTCTCATAGATAGCCTTGAAGTTATTATGGTTAATGCGCATACGCTGTACGCTATCACGCCCGCTTACGAAGTTGCGTTTGATGAAACGCTGGAGATCCTTCTTGTCATTGAAGAAATTGAAGAAATAGACGTTATCTTTCTCTTTTCCGGTAGAAGTCAACTCCTTGCGCACCATTTCTTTCAATTGCTGAAACTCCTTACTCTCGTGGTTCGAGGGAGTCTCGCTCCAGTCGAAGTCATTTTGCGAGAAGACATCCATCACCGCGCTAAAGGGGATAAAGGCTATCTTCTCTGCATCGAACGCGCCGAGGAATTTCGGCGGCAGGTTCTTATCGAACGTGCGCTCGCGACCGATCGTGAAAATCAGCTGTATGAACGCATCATGGAAAGCGGAATTGGAAAGGGAGCCTTTCTTTGCCTCCGCCCATAAGAGATATTCGATCTCCGGGAAAAGTTCCTTACCTGTCTGTGGAATAGCTACGCTAAAATCTATGTTGCCGATGAGTTTGCGGCAGTCGTAGTCTTTGAAAAAGTCCTCGCGCACGTTGTTAATAATCGTGCCTTCTTTGTCCTTGAGCGAATACATAAGGCACGATTATTATTCCGGTAAACTATGATGCCATGCCCCATTCTTGTGCAGGCACAGAATTAGTTGGCGGGCATCGGGGTTGCCGAGTTCCGCTGCTCTGAGCAACATGATATCCGCCTCATCACGGGAGACCGTGGTGCAGGACGCAGGGAAAGACTCGGGGTCCTGCCATTTCAGATAAGCAGCCGCCCCCGTGACAAACAGCGCCCGCGGGTCCTCGTCCATGTACGCGCGCTCCGCATAATATAAAAGAGAATCGGGGTCACAGAAAACAGAACTGCTGACCTCGACCGGAGAAGAAGCGGCACGATAACCGCACACAAATACACCAATAAAAAATAAACCTAACAGCGCAAGCAAGAAGAGCTTTGCAACATTTTCCCTACTGGGGGGGTAAAATTGAACATTTGATTTTGTGTTGTCATAGTGTCAAAACTTTTGTGGCTGCAAAGATAGTAAAAATAAATGATATATGCAAATTTCTTTTAAAAAAAAACAAGCAGTTTGAAGATTTTTTATTCGGCAGTTTGAAGGATTTTCATTCGGTAATTTGAAGATTTACTCAATGCTATGAGTATTTTTAAATCGGCTGCAAAGGTACTACAAAAAAAGTGTTTCGTACTTTTTACATACGGGTTATACGCAGGTATAGCCGCCATCCACGGGTAGAGCGACACCGGTGACGTAGGTGGAAGCATCCGAAGCAAGGAAGACCACAGCGCTGTCCAGTTCGCCCTCATGACCATATCGCTCCAGAGGGATGACCGTCTTGGCATATTGCGCAAAATAGTCGGACTCCAGAGTCTCTTTCGTCAGGGGCGTGATGAAGTATCCCGGGCAGATGGTATTCACCGTGATACCGTATTTTCCCCATTCAGCCGCCAGCGCCCGCGTGAGATTGACAACGCCTCCTTTGGCAGCATGATACGGCGAAGCGGGGGCGATCTTATTGCCCACCAGGCCATACATCGATGCGATATTGATCACACGTCCGTAGCCGTTCGGGATCATGGATTTCTTCGCTACGGCACGTGCCACGCGGAAAGTACCGAACAGGTCTATCTGCATCTCGTTCTCAAACTGCGCATCGGTGATATCCTCCGCCGGCGCAACAGCTCCCGTACCGGCATTATTGACGACGATATCAATATGGCCAACCTGCTTGAGTGCATCATCCACCATTCGTTCCACCGCTCCGGTGTCGGTGATGTCACATTGCAAAGGCAACACCTTCACACCGAACTCCGCCTCGATGGTCTGTTGTACTTCTACTAATTTCTCATACCTGCGGGCAATGATCACCAGCTCCGCTCCTCGTGCCGCCAGGGCTTTTGCCATCTGAACACCCAGGCCGCCGGAACATCCGGTCACCAGTGCCACGCGGCCACTCAAATCAAAAATATCTTTCTTCATTTCTCAACCTTTATTTAAAAATGGGCACAAAAGTACAATAATTTTTCCATATATGCAAATTTTTGGAGAATTTTCAGTATGAAGCCCTCCCGAAAGAATGAAAAAATCACGCTTGTGCAAGCACAGACGATTCGGGAAATCTTCTCTTTGTTACACAAATCGATTATTTTTATGCACAAAATCTTGCAAATTTAAAAAATTTGTAGTAAATTTGCAGCCGATTTTAATTTGCCGAATTATACAGCAATGAAAAATACCAATCAGAAAACCCAAATCAGACACAGCGGGCTATGGATCATGATTGTAGCAGCAATCATCCTGGAGGCCATCTCGTGTACACAGTATTTCACGAGCCGTGCCGCTATCCGGCATGAGGCGGAGCAACGTGCCAAAACAGAGTTACGCAAGGCGGAGTTGGAGATCGAGATGCATACCATCGAGATGGAGACGGCCGCCAAGACATTGGCGAAATTAGCCTCGAACCATCTAAACAGTCCGGATTCGATCTTCAACGCAACGCGTCTGGTAGTGAGCTCCCTCCGCTCTAAAACCAGCATGGCTGTCGCGTATGTACCGAATTATTTCCCCAAGTACGGCACCTATTTCGAGGCATGCAGCAGCCGTATCTCCGAGGACAGTACCTTCACCCGTCAGATTGGCAGTGCCGACCATGACTACACCCAGATGGAGTGGTATCAGAACGGCTTTGTGCACGACAGCTGCTGGTGGTGCGAGCCGTATCTGGATGACTCGGGTTCACAGACTTTTGTGGTGAGTTGTTCCTGTCCCGTGAGAAACCGCCAAGGGGAAGTGGTAGCCGTCGTATGCTGCGACATGTCGATCAGCGACCTGAAGAATATATCCGAATATCTGCAAGTTTATCCCAACAGTTATTATTCGATCAAGTCCAGCACGGGAGTGGATATCGTACCTGTTCCCGACACCGTGCCCGGACGCAAATACAATATCTACCAAGAAGAGATCGATGCGACGGGCTGGCATATCGAGATTATCATTCCCGAGGATGAGCTGTTCCGCGACCTGAACCGTATCGGTAGAATCGTCGGCCTGCTGATGATCCTTGGTTTGATAGTCCTTGCTTTGATAATAGTTTATTCGGCGCGCACCACCCGCAAGATGCTGGCCTTCGCGGAGAAGAACCAACGAATGGAAGGTGAACTGGAAGTGGCACAGACCATTCAGAAAGCTATGCTGCCGAAAGTGTTCCCGCCGTTCTTCGACCGCCGCGACCTGAATATATACGGTATCGTCGATCCCGCGAAAGAGATAGGCGGCGACCTGTACGATTTCTATGTACGTCATAACAAACTGTTCTTCTGCGTCGGCGACGTGAGCGGCAAGGGAGTGCCGGCAGCGCTTGTCATGGCTACCACGCGCTCGCTCTTCCGTAGTATCACCGCGCATGAAGAAGAACCCGATGCGATTGTGCGTAAGATGAACCGCGCGCTCTGCGACCAGAACGAACAGAACATGTTCCTCACTCTCTTCCTCGGCGTGCTTGACTGCCGGACCGGAGAACTCGCATACTGCAATGCCGGCCATAATGCCCCTGTTCATGTGCCCTTCGGTCATGAGTCATGCGCCATCGATGTGCTGGCTAACCTGCCTATGGGTATAGAACCGGAGTTCGAGTTCCGCGCGCAGAAGATGCAAATGGCGAAGAACGACCTGTTCTTCCTCTATACCGACGGACTGAACGAGGCGGAGAACAAACGGCATGAGCAGTACGGCGAAGAGCGGATGATGAAACATCTGGAGAAATGCCGTACGCTGATAGCCGACCTGTCGCCGCGCAGAGTAGTGGAGGAGATGCAGGCAGACGTGGTGCGTTTCGTGGACGGCGCCCAACCGAGCGACGACCTGACGATGCTCGCTATCCGTTATCAGCAAGACGCCATCATCATGCGTAA
>CADBVL010000063.1:0-2993 GCA_902798015.1 uncultured Bacteroidales bacterium | reverse complement strand
CGAGTGGATAGACAGTCTCGGTATCCCGAGTGAACTGAACATGCCGGTGAACCTCGCCTTAGAGGAGGCGGTAAGCAACGTGATGCTGTATGCTTATCCGGACGTGAAGAACGGCCAAGTGCTGGTGGAGTTCGTCCGCAGTTGCGTTGACATCGACAAGCCTCAAGAGCAGATCGTCTTCATCATCTCCGACGGCGGTACGCCTTTTGACCCGACCCAACAACCTCCCGCAGATATCTCCCTCTCGCTCGAAGACCGCGCGATAGGCGGATTGGGTATCCATCTCGTACTGCAACTCATGGACGAGGTGCTCTACGAGCGGGTAGATGAAAAAAATGTATTGACATTAATTAAAAAAATATGAAAACAGAAATCACACACAACGGCAATCAAGTGATTGCTGCCTTTGAAGGCCGTTTGGACACGGCTGCAGCTGTACAGACGGCAGAGGATGTAAAGCCGCTGATGGAACTTGACCACAAAGAAATCATCCTGGATTGCACCGCCCTGGAGTATATCTCTTCGTCGGGCCTGCGTATCTTCCTCAGTATCCGCAAGGAAGCAGCCGCGCATGGCAGCAAAGTGATTGTACGAAACATCAATGCCGACATCCGTCAGGTATTCGTGATGACCGGATTTATATCCTTGTTTGAGATACAATGATGGATCTGCATTGCGAAATGATCATGGAGGAGTTCCGCGCCGCGCAGCCGGAACTGGAGCGGCTCAAAGAAGCGGTACTGAAGACTTTGCGCGACGCGCTCGACCGTAACGGACTGATCGTGACGGCGGTGGAGGGACGCGTGAAGACCGAAGAGAGCCTGGCAGGCAAACTCGAACTCAAGGGCTCCAAATATGCGACGCTGAGTGATATCACGGACCTTGTGGGTGCGCGTATCGTCACGTTCTACACCGATGACGTGGACCGCATCGCATCCATGGCGGAACAGCTCTTCGAGATTGACTGGAACAACTCCGTGGATAAACGGAAACTGCACCAGTTGGACAGTTTCGGCTACAACTCGTTGCATTATATATGCCGTCTGCCCGGATTCGACTTCCCGTTTGAGTTACAGTTGCGTACTACATTGCAACATGCCTGGGCGGCCATCAACCACGACACCGGTTACAAGTCGGGCATCGAGATTCCTCGTGAATACATGCGCCGCATGAACCGACTGGCGGGTATCTTGGAGATGGCGGACGACGAGTTCAGCCGTATCCGTTCTGAGATCACAGACTACCGCCGCCGCGTGCAGGCACTGGTGCAGAACGGCAAACTGGACGATGTGCTGCTGGACGGCGATACCTTCCGCAGTTATATACAGGCCAAACCGCTCGATGCGCTCAACAAACGTATCGCCGCCATCAACCAGGCGGAGATACAGGAAGCGCCGATGATCCGTTATCTGCGCGTATTGGTGGCATTGCAATGCAAGACGCTCGGTGACGTGAACCGACTGATTCATAAATACGAGGCGGACGCCTACCTTCTTGCCCGACACCAGTTAGGCAATACCGACATCGACATCATCTCTTCGGCTATCGGACTGCAGAATATATGCATCGTCTGCGTGCTCACGTCCGGAGGAGGAAAGATCGGATTGGAGCGCCTCTTTGACGCCCTCAACGGTCATAACCCGCAGAATGCCGAACTGGCCGAGATGACGTATAAACTGGCGTCCGGCTTACCTTTTATGCAAAAACAACAATAGAATAATGGCAAACAAATATATGGACACGGAGTTGCTGGACCGCGCTATCATCTTTGCGGTACAGGCTCATCATAACAGCGAACGTCGTGGGAAAGGGTTCCCGTATATCGTCCATCCGATGGAGGCCGTAGAGATCGTCTCGACCATCACTCCGGATCAGGAACTGTTGGCAGCCGCTGCGTTGCACGATACGATCGAAGACACCGATGTGACGGTGGAACAGCTGCGCGCGGAGTTCGGCGACCGTATCGCTCATCTTGTACACGCGGAGAGCGACCAGATTAATGGTGAATTGTTTAACGGAGAGAACGAGGAAGAGACCTGGCATGCCCGCAAACAGGCGGCGATAGACCGTCTGGCTGCCGCTCCGCATGATGCGAAGATAGTAGCTATGGGCGACAAACTGAGTAACATGCGCGCCATTTGGCGGGACTATCAGGTCAAAGGCGACGAACTATGGAAGATCTTCCACTGTACCGACAAAGCCGCGCATGAATGGCATTACCGCGGACTGGCTGCGTCCTTGAGCGAATTGAGTGACACCTTTGCGTATCAGGAGTTTGTACGCCTGATAGATGAGGTGTTTAAGGTTTAGAGTTTAGAGTTTAGGGTATAGTGTTTGGTGTTTAGAGGTGAATATAGTTTTTGAAAAAATAGATAACGCCCGCGACTTAGGAGGTATCATTGCTGCCGGAGGTCGTCCGATACGTCCGCAGCGCCTGTTGCGAACCGCCCATCTGCATGACGCATCGGATGCCGACGTGGCACGGCTGAAGAGTGAATTCAACCTCTGCCGTATCTTCGATTTCCGTTCGCTGGGTGAGTTCGAAGCGGTGCCGGACAGAGAGATAGACGGCGTTCAGCACCACTTGTTGCCGACCATCGACATGAGGGCGGAACAGCAGACAGGTAAACCCATCCCGGATGAGGCATTCCTGGAACTGGACCGTCATATCGTCAATTATTCCTTCTATCCGGAGGTGCAGATGATGGCGGCGAATATGTACCCGTCGTTAATCCGCTCGGAGTTCTCCCAACTCCAGTATGCTGCTTTCCTGCGGCTGATTATTGAAGCACCGGAAGATGGAGGCATCCTCTGGCATTGCGCGCAAGGCAAAGACCGTACGGGCTGGGGAGCCGCGTTCCTCATGTTCGCCTTAGGTATCTCCAAAGAGGATATCATTGCGGATTTTGAGCAGAGTAACGAGCATTACCGCCCCATCGTGGAGAAGCTGAATGCGGACGTCATCGCCCGCGGAGGCGGCGATGGTGTTCAGC
>CADBVL010000062.1 GCA_902798015.1 uncultured Bacteroidales bacterium | reverse complement strand
ACCGGTGCCTCAAGGCAAGCGTAGTCAGCCAACTCCATCTTTTCACCCGTCACGCCGGAACGCTCAGTGATGATCTCAGCCACGGTGAAGTTACCAATCTTAAGGTTCTTCAACTCCTCCTGCGAACGTACTTTGTTATCCAGAGCTGCATCGAGGATCAATTTAACCATGCCTACGAAGTCCTCGTTCTTAGCCACAAAGTCTGTCTCGCACTTCACGCCAACAATAGCGCCGAAGTTGTCTTTTACTTTTGCGAGCACACAACCTTCCGAAGCCTCGCGGTCGCTACGCTTTGCAGCGATAGCTTGTCCGCGTTTACGAAGCAAGTCCTTAGCGACTTCAAAATCGCCGTTTGCCTCTTCGAGGGCCTTCTTAACGTCCATCATACCTGCGCCTGTAATGTCGCGCAGTTTTTTGATATCAGCCAGTGTAACTGCCATAATTATGCCTCCTCTGCTTTGGGTTCTTCTGCTTTAGCTTCCTTTGCTTCAGCTACTTTCTCAGCCTCTGCTTTGGGAGCAGCCTTGCGGATACGTTGACGACGCTCTTTGGGTGCGGGTGCCTCGCTGGCAGCCTGCTCCTCTGCAGCTCCTTCGTCTGCTTTCTCTACCTTACGCTCCTCGAGACCCTCTTTGATAGCCTCGCATACAGCGCCAAGGATAACGTCGATAGCCTTCGTTGCATCGTCGTTAGCAGGAATTACGAAATCGATGTCATTGGGGTTGGAGTTCGTATCTACGATACCGAATACAGGGATACCCAGACGGTTAGCCTCTGCTACAGCGATTTTCTCTTTGATAACATCTACTACGAAGATAGCACTCGGCAGGCGGGTCATGTCGGCAATAGAACCGAGGTTCTTCTCGAGTTTCTCACGCTGACGTGCAATCTGCAGTTTCTCACGTTTCGATACGTTATCCAGCGTACCATCGGTAGTCATCTTGTCAATCTGACTCATTTTCTTCACAGCCTTGCGGATGGTCGGGAAGTTGGTGAGCATACCACCAGCCCAACGCTCGGTGATGTACGGCATGCCTACTTCCTGAGCATGAGCAGCTACTACTTCCTGAGCCTGCTTCTTCGTACCTACGAAGAGCACCTTACGACCACTGCGAGCGAGATTTTTGAGAGCCTCTGCAGCCTCTTCAATCTTAACAACAGTCTTGTTCAGGTCGATGATGTGAATACCATTACGCTCCATGTAGATGTACGGAGCCATGGCAGGATTCCATTTGCGTTTGAGGTGACCGAAATGTGCGCCAGCCTCGAGCAATTGATCAAAATTTGTTCTCATTTGAGTTTTAATGTAATTTAATTTGTTTATAAAAATCCTCCTTACATTTTGGTGTTCCGTTTACGCGCATAATACATTATTAAATACACGCGCACGCATGTGCGTTTGGGACTCCAAAACAATCGTGTGGTAATCCCGAAGGAGTCCACACGATTTGGAGTTATACGATTAACGTTTACTGAACTGGAAGTGCTTACGTGCCTTCGGCTGACCCGGTTTCTTGCGCTCAACCTCACGAGCGTCACGAGTCATGAAGCCTTCTGCTTTCAGAGCAGCTTTGTCTTCCGGATTGATCTTCACCAGTGCGCGGGCAATAGCCAAACGCAGAGCCTCTGCCTGACCTTTGAAACCTCCACCATCAAGGGTAACCTTGATATCGTATTTCTCAGCAACGCCAAGCTTGTTCAGCGGCTGGAGAACGATATAGCGCAGAATAGAAGACGGGAAATATTTCTCGATGTCGCGGCCGTTGATCTCGATCTTGCCGGCACCTTCATTTACATAAACGCGGGCTACTGCCTCTTTACGACGTCCTAATGCATTAACTGTTTCCATGTACTTCTATTATTTGAGGGTGTTAATATCAATTTGTTTCGGTTGCTGAGCCTGCATGTTGTGCTCCGGACCCTCGAAGATATAGAGGTTCGTGATCTGACGAGCACCGAGGCGGTTCTTCGGAAGCATACCTTTTACTACTTTGCGAACGAGTTTCTCCGCGCCTTTGGCCATCAAATCAGCCGGTGTGAACTCACGTTGACCGCCCGGGAAACCGGTGTAGCGTACATAAACGCGATCGTTCCATTTGTTACCCGTCAACTGCACTTTGTCAGCATTGACGATGATTACGTTGTCTCCACAATCCACGTTCGGAGTGAAGGACGGTTTGTACTTACCACGCAGCAGTTTTGCTACTTTGGAGCACATACGGCCAAGAATCTGACCCTCAGCGTCCACAACTACCCACTCTTTCTTAGCGGTAGCTTTGTTGACAGACACTGTCTTGTAAGAATTGTATTCCATTAATTTGTTGTTTTTTGTAAGACCGACGGACTTCCTTTACGACTTCCGTTTTACAGGCAATTCCCTACGTTATCCACCGCCCAATCTTACGATTAATAATTATTTTTTACGCGTTCGCGTGCACTACACACGCAAAACGGCTGCAAAATTACTACTTTTTTTTGACATGACCAAAAAAATCGTACTTTTTTTTCAAAAAAAGTGCATTTTAGTCGTTTACATCTTCAAAATAAGTCTTTTTTACCGCATTCCTTTGTCTGAGTATAGGTGTGATAAAAGATAAACGAACATGTACGAAAATTTGGTAAAAATGCGACAAAATGAAGAAAAATGCGCGCGCGCTTGCACATGTCAAATTAATTTTGTATCTTTGCAGCCGCAAAAGTGTGTAAAAGAGAAAACGGAGTTAATTGTTAAGTCATGGCAAAGAGAATTGCATTAACGACGGTATTACCGGAAGAAGGGTTTAAGCGTCTCGTAGAACGAGGCATTTGTCGTTTGCCATTGGTCATTTGCGATTTATCTGACAATAATCCCGAGTGGACAGATGCGGAGATCTTAATTAGTACCTTCGATTACAAGGTGCCGCGGAAGATGATAGAGGCGATGCCTAACTTGCGGTTGATTGCCAATTTCGGAGCCGGCTTTAACAATATAGACTTGGATGTCTGCCGCGAACGTGGCATCCGGGTGACAAACACCCCCCAACCGGTGATAGAGCCAACAGCGGAACTGGCATTTGCGCTGATGATTGATATCGCAAGACGGATGAGCGAGTTCGATAGAGCAGTCAGAAGTCAGCTTTCATCCGTCAGCCAATTTGAAGGATTCGGAGTGATGCGGAATCTCAGTCATTCGCTATACGGCAAGACATTAGGTATCTTAGGAATGGGCAGAATCGGTCAGGCTCTTGCCCGAAGAGCTATAGCCAGCGGCATGAGGATTATTTACCATAACAGGAAAGAGTTGAGAGTTGAGAGTTTAGAGTTGAGAGAAGTAGAGAGCGAGAAGTGGAAAGTTGATGTAATCCGAAGCGCTCAATACGTGGATTTTCAGACTTTACTTCAGGAAAGCGATTACCTGAGTCTAAACCTGCCTTACACACCGGAAGTGCATCATATCATCGGCAAGCCGGAGTTGGGTATGATGAAACGGACTGCATTCCTTATCAACACAGCACGAGGCGCGCATGTAGATGAGGCAGCATTGATAGAAGCCCTCAAGAGTGGCATCATCGCCGGCGCGGCACTTGATGTGTATGAAAACGAGCCCCAGATCAGCCGAGAACTGATGACCTTGCCGAACGTTGTTTTATCACCTCATACAGGAACCGGCACGTGGGAAGGCCGCATCGACATGTGCGAGAACGTAACAGACAACATTATTGCTTTTATAGAAAATGACACAAACAAAATGAATATAGTCTTATGAAAAAAATCATTCTTTTTGCAACCGCTATCATGATGGCAGGTTGCGGTTTCATGCAAAACAGCACGAGTAACACAACTAGTAATCAAGCAAGCACTACGAGTAGTCAGCAGACGGTTCAGAGCGGTAACGCAGCCAGCAGTGCCGGTCAAGGAGCAGGAAATGCCATACAGGCATTGTATGCGCAGTACAAAGCAGACGGCAAGTACGACTACAAAAACATGCAGAACATCCTGAACACCGTCACACTCGTCGCAAACTGCGAGGGTCTGAAAGAGAACTACAAAGACAAGACGTATCTGAAGGAGTTCGGCAAAGGCATGATCGCTTCGTCGCTGGGGCTGGTAACTCAGAACAACGTGGAGACTGTAACGAACAGCCTCGTAGAGATGGTCAAGAGTAACGAGACCGTACAAAACGCTACGGCGAAGGTGCAGGAAGGTGCCAGCTCTGCTGCTTCGTATGCCAACACCGCAGCCCAGTACGCTACATCCATCGGTTCACTCCTCTCTTTGTTTGGTAAATAAGCCTAACCCATAACCTTCCGTAAATGGAAGTGAGTTATCGCAGCTATGGATATAGTAGAACGATTTTTGAAGTACGTCTCCTTCTGCACGACGAGCGATGAGAACACCGGCATGACGCCGTCCACGCCCGGACAGATGGAGTTCGCGCGGTACTTAGCCGATGAACTGAAGGGAATCGGTTTGACCAACGTTTCCCTCGATTCCAATGGGTATATCATGGCAACGCTGGAAAGCAATCAGCCGTCAGAAGTCAGCAGTCAGATGCCTGTCCTCGGTTTTATCGCCCACATGGACACGTCTCCTGACGCGAGCGGCAAACATGTGAAGGCCTCGATAGTTAAGGCCGAGGAGCGCGACTATATCGATGCGCGTTACGCAGGTCAGGACGTCATCGTGACGGACACCACTACCCTGCTCGGCGCTGACGACAAAGCCGGCATTGCAGAGATTGTGACAGCAATGGAGTACCTGATACAGCACCCCGAAATCAAGCACGGCAAGGTTCGTATCGGTTTCACGCCGGATGAAGAGATCGGTCAAGGAGCCGACCATTTCGACGTGAAGGCTTTCGGCGCGGACTTCGCCTATACGATGGACGGCGGTGCCATCGGCGAGTTGGAGTTTGAGAACTTCAATGCCGCGGCATGCAAGATCAAAGTTCACGGTCTGAATGTTCACCCGGGTTACGGCTATCACAAGATGGTCAACTCAATGCGCATTGCCTACCAGTTGGCGGTGATGCTACCCCGTTGGGAGACACCGGAACATACGCAAGGCTACGAGGGATTCTATCACCTGGTCGGAAAGAACGGCACGGTAGAAGAGACGACGCTCAGTTATATCATCCGCGACCATGACCGTGCGCGCTTCGAGAGCCGTAAACGCGAGTTGGAACACCTCGTGCGCAAGGTCAACCGGGAGTTCGGAGAAGGCACCGTGGAGATTGACATTCGCGATCAATATTATAATATGCGCGAGAAGATCGAACCCGTGATGCATATCATCGACCTTGCCAAAGAAGCTATGACTGCAGTAGGCGTGACACCTAACGTCAAACCTATCCGCGGCGGTACAGACGGCGCACGGCTTTCGTTCGAAGGACTACCCTGCCCGAATATCTTCGCTGGCGGCGAAAACTTCCATAGTCGGTATGAGTATCTCCCCATCCCGAGTCTCAAGAAAGCAGAGCAAGTCATTCTTGAGATTGTTAAAAGAGTAAAATAAATTCGTTATCCCGGAATATCGAAATACCGGGATAACTACAAAAAAACAAATACTATGTTAAAAACAACTCCGTTTACAGACATTCACATTGCGTTAGGCGCAAAGATGGCAGAGTTTGCAGGCTTTAACATGCCTATCCAATACCCGACGGGTATCAACCAAGAGCACATGATCGTTCGTGAAGGCGTAGGTGTATTCGACGTGAGCCACATGGGCGAGTTCTGGGTAAAAGGCGAGCAAGCTCTGGATTTTCTGCAATACATCACGACAAACGACCTGTCTGTGATTGCTGCCGGCAAGGCGCAGTACACCTGCATGCCCAACGGCAAAGGCGGTATAGTAGATGACTTGATCATCTATAAATACTCCACCACCAAATACCTCATGGTTGTCAATGCCGGAAATATCGACAAAGACTGGGCATGGGTAAACAAGGTGAGAGATGAGAAATTCAAGGACGCCGATTTGAAGTTGGAGAACGCCTCCGAGCGTTACGGTCAGTTGGCCGTTCAGGGTCCGAAAGCCGTCGAGTTGCTGCAACTTCTGACGGACGCCGATCTGAAGTCTATTGACTACTATGCGTTCCGCGAATGGAGTTTTGCGGGTGTTCCGGGTGTTATTCTCAGCAACACGGGCTACACCGGCGCAGGCGGATTCGAGCTGTACTTCCCTGCCGAAAAAGGCAAACAGATATGGGATGCGCTATTCGAAGTAGGCAAGCCTTTCGGCCTCGCACCGATTGGTTTGGGTGCACGTGACAGCCTACGTCTGGAGAAATGGTATTGCCTGTACGGACATGACATCGACGATACGACTTCGCCGCTGGAAGCAGGTCTGGGATGGATCACCAAACTCGATGCAAAAGAGTTCATCGACCGCGATTTCCTGAAGAAGCAAAAAGCTGAAGGCGTAAAACGCAAACTCGTGCATTTCGAGTGTTTGGAGCGCGCCATTCCTCGTAACGGCTATGAGATCTGCGATGAAAGCGGCAACACCATCGGTAACGTAACTTCCGGCATCATGCTGCCGAACACCAAGACTGGTATCGGCATGGGATACGTAAAAACCGAATTTGCCAAGAAGGGTGAAATTATTTACATCAGGATACGTGAGAAACTGATTCCGGCTAAGGAGGTTTAGGGGATTAGAGAATTAGAGGCATGGGAAAGAACGTAGCACTGGTTTTGGGTTCCGGCGGTGCGCGCGGATTAGCGCACATCGGTGCGATCGAGGCACTCGAGGAACGGGGTTATACCATCACGAGTATAGCCGGTTGCTCAATGGGTTCAATCATCGCCGGCATGTACGCTGCCGGACAACTCAAAGAGGCCAAAGAGTGGTTTATGAGTGTGGACAAGCAGTTGATACTTCGCATGATGGATATCAACCTGCTGAGCGGAAACTCCCTCGTCAAAGGCGAGCGTATCATCAAGGAGTTGGAAAAAGTAGTGCCGGACCGACCTATCGAAAGTCTGAACATACCTTGTACGCTTGTAGCCACGGATATGATTCACTCCGACGAGGTGCTATTCCGCACAGGAAGTCTATTTGAGGCAGTGCGCGCATCAATTACTGTTGATAGACGGCGGTATTCTTAATCCGTTGCCCTTGCACGTGGTAGAGCGCACCCCCGGTGACATCCTCGTAGCGGCCGACATCAGCGGCAAAGACAGCCTGCCGATAGAGGAAGTATATGAACCGATAGATGTAGAGGGTAAGTTAGCGGAAGTGAAGAAGAGTGGCATTCCTGTTCCTAAATCCTGGGAGCAACAGTTGCGCCTGTTGGGTAAAAAAGTCGATCGTATCATGGAGCAACGTGCACGTGACTTAGGCCGCAAAGTGAGCTTCGTCTCGCTTCTCGACCGCATGAGTGATATCCAGATACAACAGAACACCATGCTTTCGCTGCGCCTCACCCCACCCGACGTACATTCCGTCATGCGGCAGTACGCCTACAACACCTTCGATTTCGACAAAGCAGAACAGATCATTGCGGATGGCAAGAAGCTGATGTCGGAGGCGTTGGACAAATACGAAAACAAATGATTTAAAACGAAGTATATTACAAATGGCAACAAAACATTATTTGTCTTACTTACAAGACACGATGCATTCGAACTGGGATAGCCTTGCTATGACAGATATCGACGGCGAAAACAAGTACACGTATGCGGAATTGGCTGCCGCGATCGCCAAACTGCACATCACATGGCGTGAGTGCGGCATCAAAGAGGGCGACAAGATTGCGCTCTGCGGTCGTAACTGCGCCAACTGGGGATTGCTCTTCCTCGCTGTAGAGAGCTACAAAGCGGTCGTCGTATCTATCCTGCCGGACTTCACGGCGGATGGTATCTATTCGCTTGTGGACCACTCGGAGGCTGTGCTGTTGTACGTAGGACCGAACGTGAAGAAGAAGATCGACGCCACGCAGATGAAAGGGCTGAAAGCTACCATTTTTATGGACGACATGTCGATCGTAGAGGCAGATGCCAAGTTCCGTAAGAAATTCGAAGGCGCAGAAGCCGCTTTCCAAAAGGAATTCCCGAAGGGCGTACAACTGAGTGATGTCAATTATCCAACGGATAACTACGATGATCTCGCTGTCATCAACTACACCTCCGGCTCGACCGGTAACCCCAAAGGGGTAATGCTGACACATCTGAACCTGAGCGGTAATGTAGAGTTTGCGCACACCCGTATCCCGCACAAGAAAGGCGACAAAGTGCTGTCGATGCTTCCTATCGCCCATATGTTCGGACTGATGTTCGAGTTTATCTATCAGATATGCGAGGGTGCTCAGGTCTATTTCCTCACCCAGCCGCCTACTCCGACGGTGCTGATGAAGGCTTTCGCTCAAGTGAAACCGTTCATGATCCTCACCGTGCCTCTGGTAGTCGAGAAAATCATCAAGAAAGGCGTGCTGCCAAAGATCAGCACACCGCTGATGAAAGTTCTCTGGAGAACTCCGATCATCCGCAACGTGATCCGCAAGAAAGTGAAAGAAGGACTGGACAAGATGTTCGGCGGCGAACTGCGCTACCTCATCATCGGCGGCGCAGCACTCAACGGCGAAGTGGAGCAAGTGCTGCATGACATCAAATACCAGTACTGCGTAGGTTACGGAATGACCGAGTGCGGCCCGCTGATCAGTTACGAAGACTGGTGGGATTACGCCTTCCACAGCTGCGGAAAAGAGCTGCCGCAATGCCATGTGCGTATCGACTCTGAAGACCCGACAGGCAAAGACGGCGAGATCCAAGTGAAGGGTATCAACGTCATGAAGGGCTACTATAAGAACGAAGAGGCTACAAAGGCTATCTTCACCGAAGACGGATGGATGCGCACGGGTGACCTCGGCGTACTCGACAAAGCCGGAAATATCTACATTCACGGCCGTTCGAAGAACATGATCCTCGGTCCTTCAGGTCAGAATATCTACCCTGAAGAGTTAGAGGACAAGTTCAATTCCCTGCCCTGCGTTGCGGAGTCGATCGTCGTGAGCCGCGACGGCAAACTCGTAGCACTCGTCTTCCCCGACACCTCTGCCGAGGGCAGAAAACTGCTGGGCACCAAGAGCCTGACACAACAGATGGAAGAGAATCGTCTGGCAGCGAACGCAAACCTGCCGCAGTACAGCCAGATCAACAGCGTTGAGCTTGTAGCGCAAGAGTTCGAGAAGACGCCCAAACGCTCTATCAAACGCTATTTATATCAATAAGAATGCAGAAACATTATCTACATTACCTCACCGACGTCATGTCGCATCAATGGAATGATGCGGCATTGACGGATTATGGCGAGAACCACGAGTACACCTTTGGTGAATTGGCAACCGAGATGCTGCGCCTTCATGTGCTCTTTGAGCAGTTAGGCCTTAAGCGCGGAGACAAAATCGCTCTCGCCGGACGTAACTGCGCTAACTGGGCAGTTGCATACCTGGCGATTGCGGCGTACGAGGGGGTGTGCGTATCGATCTTGCAGGACTTCACAGCAGAGGATATTGCCCATCTGCTTGACCATTCCGACAGCGACTTGCTCTTCGTCGGCCCGTATGTATGGAAAGAGTTGCAAAACCAGACGCTGCCCAAGCGTCTCAAGGCGGCTCTCTCGCTGGAAGACTGGCGTGTCCTGTATTGGGGGAAAGAGATGAAAGGCAAGGGCCAAGAGCTGCTCGCCCAAGCAGATGCCGCCTTCAAGGCGAAGTATCCTCATGAGATCCAACCCGAAGATATCCATTTTGCAGCAGACGAGAACAGCCTCGCGCTTATCAACTACACTTCCGGTTCAACCGGCAGCCCGAAGGGCGTGATGCTCAACGGACGCTCGATAAGCAATAATATCGAAGTGGGCATGAAGATGCTGCCTGTGGATCCGGGACAACGACTGGTGTCCATGTTGCCTCTTGCCCACATGTTCGGTCAAGTATGCGAACTGCTCTACCCGCTTTGTAGCGGCACGCATATCTACTTCCTGACCAAGAGTCCGACGCCGTCTATTCTGCTGAAAGCGTTAAGCGAGGTACAACCGTATCTGGTTGTCACCGTGCCGCTCGTGATCGAGAAGATATACAAAAAGAACCTCGACCCGTTGCTCAGCAAGCGGATTATCCGCATGTTCTGGCATACACCGATCATCAGCACCATCCTCAAGAGCCGTGTCAAGAAAGGTCTGCGTAGCGCCTTCGGCGGCAAATTACGCTATTTCATCTGCGGCGGTGCAGCAATGAACCCCATCGTAGAAAAATGTCTTATGGATATCCATTTCCCGCTCTCTATCGGTTACGGAATGACGGAATGCGGTCCGCTAATCGGCGGTAACCCGCCGAAGTACTTCAAAGCCCGCACAGGTGGCGTGCCGGTGATGAACATGGAAGTCAAGATAGACCAACCCAACGCAGCAGGAATAGGCGAGATACTCGTCAAAGGCGAGAATGTCATGCTCGGCTACTACAAGAACCCGGAGGCCACAAACGCTGCCTTCACGGAAGACGGATGGATGCGAACGGGTGATCTCGGGCGCTTAGACAAGAAGAAGAATATCTACATCAAGGGACGCTGTAAGACCATGTTCCTCGGCGCCTCCGGACAGAATATCTACCCCGAGGAGATAGAGGACAAACTGAACAACCAAGAGGCTGTCGGCGAGTCCCTGATCGTTGAACGCGAGGGCAAACTCGTGGCACTCGTCTTCCCTGATGAGACGCTCACCAAGCGAATGACACTGGAGGAAGTGCAGAAGATTATGAAGGAGAACCTCGAAAAACTCAACCATCTCATTCCGTCCTACAGCAAGGTATCGAATATCGAGGTGCAAGACAAACCTTTCGAGCACACTCCGAAGAAATCAATCAAACGATTCCTCTACAAATGAAAAAAGCGGCGCAACGCCGCTTTTTTTGTTATTCCTCTCTGCGGATCTTAGCGCCGATGGCGTTGAGACGGTGCTCGATGTCTTCGTAACCACGGTCAATCTGGTCGATGTGGTCAATCTTACTGGTACCTTCGGCACTCATAGCAGCGATGAGCATGGCGATACCTGCACGGATATCAGGGCTCGTCATGTTATTGGGTTTGAGTTGGCGCTGATGGTCATGCCCGACAACAACCGCTCTATGCGGGTCGCAGAGGATGATTTGCGCACCCATATCAATCAGTTTATCCACGAAGAAAAGGCGTGACTCGAACATCTTCTGGTGGATAAGTACCGTTCCTTTTGCCTGGGTAGCAACAACCAGCAGCACAGACAGTAAATCCGGCGTGAGTCCCGGCCACGGAGCGTCGGCCACCGTGAGGATGGAGCCGTCGAGGAAGGACTCTATCTGATAGTGTTCCTGGGCATGGATGATGATATCATCGCCGTCCACGTCAATGCGGATACCAAGCCGGCGGAAGGCATCGGGGATGATGCCGAGGTCACGATAGCCGACATTCCGGATACGCAGTTCGGAGCCGGTGATGGCTGCCATGCCGATGAACGAACCCACCTCAATCATATCCGGCAGGAGCGTGTGTTGCGCGCCGTGGAGTGCACGAACGCCTTCTATCGTCAGGAGGTTAGACCCTACTCCGCTGATTTTTGCTCCCATGGCGTTGAGGAGTTTGC
>CADBVL010000061.1 GCA_902798015.1 uncultured Bacteroidales bacterium | reverse complement strand
TTGTCATAATGAATATGTCGCTCGGGGTTTGCCGGCACGAACTCGATTGCGCCATTGGGTGCGGAGTTATTGACGTATATACGCGCCCAGCCGTCCATGCCGACAATATCACCTCCACCGACAACCGGCACATCCGTACCACGTACCATCACACTCCAGCCGGGGATATCCGCACCCGGGTCGGTAGCGCTATATTCGGAACCGGTAAACATCGTAGCTTTGATGGTCAAAGCAGCGTACTCAGCCGTGATATGCCACATCTCCTCGCAGGTCCAGACAGTACCATCCGCATTCGGACGCAACTGGATATTACGGCCGGTATTGGTTTGCAGGAAATATCCTCCCGGCGTAAACGCCACATCGAGGTTCTGCTTGCTCGTTTGCGTCGTATCTACGATCATTCGTCCGTATGCACCTCTCGGCGCCTTAAGCCCCAAGTGCCAAATCTTCAAGGTGTCGATTTGCTTGAACTGGGAGTTAAACGCATCCCCTTGGTCCGTATGGCAATACTTATTCTGATAACCCACATAGTAGTATGTACTATCGGACTCCGGCACACTCATCCAGTCGGAAACATAGTACTTGGTATCGCCTTGACGCTCCATGCAGACCAGACGATCGATGGTATAGGTCTTCTTCTTAGTGGTGTACGTAGCGGGCGTTTTGGAAAAGTCTTTATTGTATTGCTTATAATCCTGCTCGTCGTAGGCAAAATAATAGGAATCCGCGCAAGTAGAAGTCAGCGGATCATTCAGTACATACAAACGGAAAATCGTACGCGGGGTGTTATGGTGTTTATCTTTATTACCAAAAGCATACAATGCCTGACCCGGTCGAGCAGTTCCATCACTATTGCTATAAGTTATGGTACTAAGCGTTTTATTGAAGCCAACCAATGAAGCATTGATATAAGACACGGGAGCGTTGCCTCGCGGTATATCCAGCCAATACACTTCACGATAGGGCAGACCTAAGAAACCATACCCCTTCTCTCCATTGAATCGGCCTTGGGCATCTTGATCCGTTCTGCCCTCCAGAGCTGTTAATCTTCTATTCGGGTCAAACGTGGTTACGGTTGAGCGATTCGTCGGTACGACAAAGACGGCGTTACAGATATTGGCGTTGTTTGTCTCTCTGGTCAAATCGCCTTGGTACTTATAGGAATTGGCGTTGTTTGTCTCTCTGGTCAAATCGCCTTGGTACTTATAGGAATTACCGGAAGACGTGAGCAGGGTATAGGAATCGCCTCCGGGGTTGGTACTCCACATCGTATAGGCGATACCATCCAGCGAATCAGTTTTTCCTTTAAAAAGGAACGGCACCGGTTCGTCAATGGACCAGATGGAAGGAGACGCCGGTTCTGTAGCTCCGGCAGCTTGCGGAATCAACTTGAGGAAGTTTCCTTTGTCACCATCCCAGTTGGTATAACCGAAATAGCCACCCGTATAGCCCGGGTAATGGCACACGAAATACTCCTCTCCATTCACCATCGTGGACAGCAAAATCCGATCGCCCTGCTTCAGGTTGACTACCAGACCACCATCCGTCGGCGTAAAATCGTACACCGCGCCATACATTCCCAGCGCAACTAATACGACCGAAATCAACAACAGAATTCGTACCCTAAATACATTCTTTAAACAGACAATATTCATATCGTTTTGATTTTTTAGCAATAAAAAGTGCGCAAAAGTACAAAAAAAAAGCGCATATACACAAGTGTATAGCGCAATAATTGTACCAAAGTTGATAAAATCACTCGATTTTTAATTTATTGTCGAATTTTCATCCGGTTGTGCGAGCCATTCGGTCGGAGTAAATCCTGTCTCGCGGGCAAAGATTCGTCCGAAGACAGTGGCCGAAGAGAAGCCGCAACGATCCGCGACATCCTGCATCTTGAGTTGGGGATTTTCGCTCATCAGGCGCTTGGCTTCCTCGACACGATAGTTGGTAACAAACTGATAGAACGTACAGTCGTACTCGGCATTGATGAACTGGGAGAGATAGGTTCTGTTCATCGGCAGTACCTGCATGAGATCGGTCAAACGGAAGTCCGGATTGAGATAGGGTTTGTCCGTCTCCATCCATTGCTCCAACGCACGGCGGTACTCCGCATAGATCGACGGTTTGGCCGCGTCGTCATCCTTCGTATCCTCGTTCTCGACACGCACCCGCTCTATCCATGCCGTAGAGCGGAAGATAATCTGGTCATTGCTGTAGAAGAGGATGAAAAACATCAACCACTGCTGGGTAAAAAGCCGGTTGGGCACGTCCGAGAAAGTGAGAAAAGCATAGGAACAGCCCATGACAAAGACCATTATCAGATAAGTAATCACCCAGTGCTCATCGGTCTCCTCGAGCGAAGAGAAGTTCTGTTCACAATAGCGGTGGTACTCCCGCACGTGATGAAAGAGCAGACCGACCCAGACAGCAGGCACGATTGCCAAGAGCCACCTCAGATCCCATGGCACGAAATAGTCAATCACCCCGATAAAAATCACCGGCAGCAGGCGCGTCAGCGCGTTCTTCCACGTCAGCCATCCCGGTCGCAAGAGTTCCGACGGATAAGCCAGCAAGAGCCAGGCCATGACATTGCCGAAGACCATCTCCCACCCTTCGAAATTCAGCATACCTTCGGTCACTTCATGGGTACCGTCCCCTTTCAGCCGGATATAATATCCATAGATAAAGATAGCCGTCAACGCGCCCATGATCCATGCGCATATCTTACGCAGACGCGATCCCTGGTGATGGCGCGCCAAACACCATGTGCTCACGCCCGAGAGGACCGTGATGGCACAGGTCTGTACGGGAAAGACGTACGCTTGGAAGATATGCGTAGGAATAAGCGGCGAGAGGATGTAACTCAACGCCACTAACGACGTCAGTGCCAATCCGAATACGATCTCCGCACGGTACTCGTAATAAAAATAGCGGAAAAGGTTATGCTTACTATTGTTCATTATTGTGTATATAAAAGTTTAATGCCCTTCGGGCGTGTATATCGCTATGCGATGTTTATTTGGGACTCCAGAAGAAATCCGTCAGCCATAGCGGCAGTTTTCTCTTTTTTATCTCGGCTACTTCGTCCTGGTGCAAGACGGTTTTGCCCAATGCCCGTTCGAGTCGGTCTCTTCCGGCACCGACCCGTACTCCGAAGTTCAGTTGCACTTTCCACGACCAGTTAGACAGCAAGAGCATATTTCCCCGGGCAGCAGCAGCGGAACGGAAGCGTATATGGTCGCCGGTAGCCCATGCGCTGAGGTGTATCCACCGGTTGATCTCCCAACTGACGGCAGCCCGCACGTTTCCCGTGACATGCACCGGAACGGCCGGTTGTAATACGAACATCGGTTCGGCGGTACTCGGCAGTTCTTCCCGCAGGCTGTCGGGGACGTAATACATGATATGATTCACCGAATAGCAGACGAGCATCATCGCCGCGGAGGCATGCAGAAGGACCTTGCCCTTGTTGGGCGTGTAGTTGATACCATAGCCGAGTCCCACCGCGACCTGTCGCGTGGTCATACCCATCATGCCGGACATGAGCGCGGGCAATAACGCGATCGGATCCTGGCCCTCCTCCAGACCGATAAGATGCAACGTATCATTGAAACGCACCTGATGGGACATATACGAGAGATGGAGCAGGAGCGAACCGGCTGTTTTCTTCTGGATATACGACTGCTTCACCGCTGCGTTATGCGAATAATGGGTTGCGTTGAGCGCGTACCATATATGCAGATTCGCGTTGGATACCGTGATCAGGTTGGATCCCAAATTTCCCAAGACATCGTTGTTATACGCTATACTCGTTAAGAAATCTCCGCTTTTCTGGAGCGAGAAATCGAGTCCTATATACTTACTGCCGAACGAGAAATTGAGTCGTCGCGAATAGGCATGCAGCACGTCCCAGGAATAGCCGAAACCGATTCCCCGATAGCCGGCATAGAAGCCTACGTCCAGACTCGGCATGGACCGGTTGAGCAAGGTCCATTGCTCGTCGGGTTGGACGGAAGAAATCGAAGTATTGATGCCGGTCGATGCAGCCGTTGCCGCAAAGCGCCAGCTATGCTCCGGCAGGTCTATATAGGTTGTATCGATCCCCCGGCGCAGGTAGTTATCCGTCCAGTTGCCCATACGATAGAAAAAGAGCAGACCCTTCGAGGGCGCTTTCTCCTGCGCCTCTCCCGCGAACGCGTACGAACTAGCGCACGCCAGCGCGAAACATACTATAAGGAGTACCACACGTCGCATTGCCGCTGCAAAATTACTGCTTTTTTACGAGATATGCAAATTTTTGTAAAAAAAAGCGGAGAAATGGAGATGTTCCATAGGCTTCGGTGTGGATGTTACGTGACTCCACTCAGACTACCGTAATAGTTCGTGTATAATTCGTCAATAATTCGTGTATAGTTCGTGTTTGAAAGCATATAGGGAAGGTGAAAGAGGGATATGAGGAAATCAAAAACGCGCATTTACGTCCGCTATGCCTGCGGCTCACGCGGCCTGGAGCGTAATCTTCCACAAGCGCTCACAAGCAAGCTTGCAGCGCTCGTAAAAGCCTACACTCCCAACTCGCTGCTTAATAGCAGCACGTTGAATGCTTACAAAAATGCGGATTTGCAATCCTTACAAAAAATAACAAAAATAAAGCCCCCCGCCCCCCGGAAGGGGGAGAAGGGAGCCTACCCCTACCCCCTCTCCGAAGGGAGGGGAAGCCGGATAGCATCCGGCACAATAAACAAGGCCTAACCCCCTGAAGGGGGAGAAGCTGTCACAAAAATGTGACAGATGGGAAAGACGTAAATGGGTGAATGAATTAGTGAATTAGAGAAACTGCCCGCATGGATTTTTGAGAGTGACCGCAGGGAACGCATTTTTGTGAGCGAAGCGTATTTTTGTAAGGCGGAGCGAGAACCAATAAACTTTATCTATGTTTATCGCCTTCGGCGGCATTTACATCCTTTGGATGTGCGGTGTAGCCACGAGGGCTACCGTCAAGTTTACTTGTAAGGGTAGCTGTTGGGGCTACAACGGGGGACGTCGCCAGACGTAATGCTGCCGGAGGGGTTTATTTAGTTTTATGTACTTCCCTCGCCCGCCGCGTTTTTGATTTAAAATAACACTAATAAGTTGAAAGTTTAAAGAGTGAAAGAGGTAATCAAAACGTGCGGCATGAGTCAATGATAGTACATTTTTTTGCATAAAGTCTTGCAAATTTGGAAAAAATGTAGTAATTTTGCAGCCGAAAACGGGAAATTTAACCAATTTCTATATATGAAAAAGAACAATCTACAGATTATCACTATCATCGCGATGATGTTTCTCTACGCGATGATATCGTTTGTGACGAATTTAGCGGCGCCGGTGGGAAAAATATGGGGCGACTCCTTCACGGATCCCATTCAGGCGGAGCGCATGGGCATGTTAGGCAACCTGTTCAATTTCTTAGCCTACCTGATTATGGGTATTCCGGCGGGAAATATTCTGGCGAAGTACGGTTACAAGAAGACGGCTCTGCTGGCGTTGGCGCTTGGTTTTATCGGTATCGGTGTCCAATGGTTGTCGGGTGTCACGGACAGTTTCTACGTCTATCTGACGGGTGCGCTGATTTGCGGATTCTGCGTATGTATACTTAACACCGTAGGCAACCCGATGCTGAACCTGTTAGGCGGCGGAGGCAACAAAGGAAACCAGTTGAACCTCATCGGCGGTACGTTCCAGTCGTTCTCCGCGGCTCTGACGCCGATGTTAGTGGGTGCGATAGTAGGTGAGAGTCTGGTGGGTAAAGAGATAGACGATGTAAACATCGTGCTGTATATGGCGATGGCTATTTTCGCTCTTATCTTCCTCGTCATCTTCTTCACGCCTATCGCCGAGCCGTCGAAGGTGGGTGAAGCCGTGGTGTACGAGCGCAGTCCGTGGGCCTTCCGTCATTTCGTGTTAGGCGCCGTAGCTATCTTCTTCTATGTAGGCATCGAGGTGGGCGTTCCTGCGACGCTGATCAGTTATCTGCACAAGGCGGCGGGCAAGGGTTACGATGACGCGACGTTCATCGCCGGTCTGTACTGGCTGCTGATGTTGGTCGGCCGGTTCATCGGTTCGGTCATCGGCGGCAAGGTGAGCAGTCGCGCGATGGTAATCTGCGTCTCGACGCTGGCTATCGCGTTGATGGGTTCAGCGATGGCGTTAGGCAACAGTGTGATGGTGAGTCTGCCGACTGACTGGACGTTCGACATGCAGGAGATGCCTGTTGCAGCGATGCTGATCATGCTGGTCGGTTTATGCACGTCCGTCATGTGGGGCAGTATCTTCAACATGGCCACGGAGGGTCTGGGCAAGTACACGCCGAAAGCGTCCGGTATCTTTATGATGATGGTGGTCGGCGGCGGTATCGTACCGTATATCCAGAGTGCCATCGCGGCACATGACTGCCTGACGAGTTACATCGTACCGATCATCGGCGCGGCGTTCATTCTCTACTATGCGTTATGGGGAAGCAGGAACGTGAACAAAGATATCAAGATTGACTAAATCTTACAGGTCAAACATGCCGAGTATGCGGCGGAGGTAATTCGGATCCCCGAAGTCGCGGAATCCCGTATCTTGCTGATTGAGGGGTTCGATTGCTTTCATGTCCTCTTGGGAGAGCGAGAAATCGAAGATCTCGAAGTTCGCTTGCATACGCTCTTTATGGGTAGATTTAGGAATCGCGACGATGCCCCGCTCTATCAGCCAGCGGAGGGCGACCTGCGCAGGGGTTTTTCCGTATTTCGCTCCGATAGCGGTGAGCACAGGGTTTTTGAGCAGGTCATCGGAACCTTGTCCGAGAGGTCCCCACGCCATCATTTTCGTATCATAACGCGCCATCTCCGGAAGGATGGTGCGTTGTTGTGAGAGGACGCAACACTGGAGTTGGTTCACGGCCGGTTTGACATCGACGACGGAGGCAAAATCATAGAAGCGGCATGCCTGAAAATTGCTGACACCGATAGCCCGTGCCTTGCCGTCCGCATACGCTTTCTCCATAGCCCTCCATGAGCCGAAGACATCTCCGTATGCCTGATGGATAAGCAGCAGGTCCACGTAGTCTGTTTGCAGTTTACGCAGGCTCTGCTCGAAGCTCCGTGCGGCTCGTTCTTCGCCGGCATTGGTGATCCATATCTTCGTCACGATAAAGAGTTCTTCCCTTGGAATGCCGGACTGTCGGACAGCGTCCCCCACCCCTTGTTCATTTGCGTATGCCTGGGCGGTATCGATGAGCCGGTAACCCGTTTCAAGCGCTTCGCGCGTACACCTTTCCGCCTCATGGGGAGGCACTTGGAAGAGTCCGTAACCAAGAATCGGCATATCAATGCCGTTGTTCAGTTGAATCGTTTGCATAGTGATGTTATTTTTCTGCCGCAAAGGTACGTAAATTATGCGACATGTGCAAATAAAATCACTTTTCTTCAAAATTATGTTACTTTTTTGTCAAATATTTTGCAAATTTAAAAAATTTGTAGTAATTTTGCAGCGCTTTTAATATGTACCAATTTAAACAACACGCATTATGAGTAATTTATTTAAAGGTGCAGCCCTGTTTGTAGGTGGAGCCCTCATAGGTGCCGCTGCAGCGCTGCTGTTGACTCCCAAGACGGGAGAAGAAGTACGTAAGGACCTCGCTGATTTGGCAGAAGAGGCTAAGAAGCATGCTCAGGACTACTGCGAGCGAGTAAAGAAAGACCTGGCGGAAGCGGAAGCCACCCTTGAGGCGGCTGAGGAACAAGCCAAAGCGCGCACCAAGAGACGTAAGAAGGAGGCTTGATATGGAGAATGAGTTGATGGCCCAGGTCAAGCAGGAGTTGGAGGAGTATGGCAAGGCATTAGGCGAAGCAGGTCAATTGCAGATGATTGGTCTTGTGAGCCGTGTGTTAGGCTTATTTCTGCTGATCTTCACCTTGCTGCTCTGCGCACTGGCTGTTTTCACTTTCGCTGCAGTAGCCATCATCGATGTGCTGACGGAGTGTGTGCCTTTATGGGCGGCATCGCTGATTGTAGGCAGCCTGTATATCGTTCTGATCATCCTCGCTATCGCCTGCCGCAAGCCGCTTTTCATTCATCCGTTCATCAAGCTTCTGTCGAAACAGATCCGTAGCGAAGAGGAGTTGGCGCTCAAGATTATTGAGGCGGAGCATAAGGCGGATGTCTCGCGTGTACGTCTGTACAACCACGTAGAGAACGCTACTCGCGAGGTGACGTTCTATGCCAACCTGTTCACCCGCGCATGGGACGCGGTGAAGAGACTGCTGCGCAGGAAGTGAATGAGTGAGTGAATGAGGGAATGAGTGAGAGGATAGAGGTGTATGCTTAGTCGTCTGTACGGGGTACTGTTGCCTTTTTTTGTCAGTTTTCTTTTGGCTTGGTTGCTGGATCCATTAGTGAGTTTTATCCAGCATACATGCCGCGTGAAGTTCCGCGGTCTGTCGGTAGCCATCACATTGATCCTGTTCGTAGGATTGATGACGCTGGCTGTCTATATGATCATCCCCGCGATGGGACGCGAGATACGTGCAGCGGCTGTAGGCGTGGAGCAGTATTTCGCCAATTTCGATGCGGACAAGTACTTCACACCCGAACAGCAGGAGAAGATACAGCATACGTTAGACGGATTGAATCTGGAGTCGATGCTCTCGTATCCTGAGGT
>CADBVL010000060.1 GCA_902798015.1 uncultured Bacteroidales bacterium | reverse complement strand
AGTAACGCCTGATCAGGCAAAGAAGATTCTGGGCGCGCTCCAGAACAATATCGCGCAGTATGAGAAAAAATTCGGTACGATTCAACCTGTAGGCGGTCCCGTACCCGGCAGCACATTGCCCTTGTCCTTCACCGGCGGTGAAGCCTGAAAACGAAATTAATAACCAATAAAATAAATTATCATGAAAACTTTCCCTGCTTCGCAGTTGATCATCAATGCTGATGGTTCTGCGTTTCATTTGCATCTCAAACCTGAGTTTTTGGCGGACAAAGTTATCCTTGTGGGTGATCAAGACCGCGTTAATATGGTAGCTTCCTTCTTTGACGAAGGTTCTATCGAGTGTGATGTACAGAGTCGTGAGTTTCATACCATCACCGGTAAGTACCACGGCAAACGTATCTCGTGTATCTCCACCGGTATCGGTACAGACAACTGCGATATCGTGATGAATGAGATGGATGCTTTGGCCAATATCGATTTTGCAACCCGTACCGAGAAAGCGACCAAGCGCAGCTTGGATATCGTGCGTGTCGGTACATGCGGCGGTATGCAAGAGGATATCCCTCTGGGTACTTTCCTTGTTAGCCAGAAATCCATCGGTTTTGACGGTGTGCTTGCTTTCTATCACGACCGCGATAAGATTGTTGACCTCGGTTTCGAGAAAGCATTCGTGGACTTTGTAGGTTATCCGAAGAAAGCTGCTGTGCCTTACGTAGTAGCAGCTAATCCTGAACTCGTGGATCGTATTGCACGCGATGATATGATGCGTGGATGTACGATCGCTTCGAACGGATTCTATGGTCCGCAAGGTCGCGTACTGCGTGTTGATTTGGCAGTGCCCGATATCAATGAGAAGATTACGGCTTTCCGTTACGAGGGACAGCGTATTACCAATTATGAGATGGAGGGTTCCTGTATCGCCGGTTTGGCATTGCATATGGGTCACCGCGCTATGACGGTTTGCTGCGTGATTGCGCAACGTAAGATTGAGGCGGCGAATACCGACTACAAACCCCGTATCAAAGAACTCGTCAAGACAGTTTTGGAGAGAATATAAAATTCAAATCTCAAATGTCCAATTTCAAATCTCAAATACTGCTGCTTCTGGCTGTGGCGCTATGTGCGTGCCAGCCGAAGCAGCAATCGACCTTCCAATATAACGTGGATAAGTTTTATGACCTGGAGATACTCCGTTATGATGTGCCGGAGTTTGAAGCCCTGACGCTGCAGCAAAAGCAGTTGGTGTATTGCCTGAGTGAGGCGGCATTATATGGCCGTGATATCCTGTTTGACCAGAACGGGCGGTATAATCTGCGTATTCGTCGCGCATGCGAAGCACTCTATTTGAATTACCCGTATGATACGGATAACGAGGAGTTCGATGCCTTCGAGCGCTATCTCAAACGCGTCTGGTTCTCCAACGGCATTCACCATCATTATTCTGAGGATAAGTTTCTGCCGGAGTTCAGCCAGAACTGGTTTGTAACGGCATGCTCAGATGCCGGCGTGCAGTATGATGAAGCCATTCTTCCGGTTATGTTTGATCCGGCGGTGATGCCGAAACGTATGACGCAGCAGGATGGAGTGGATCTGATAGCCGGCTCAGCGGGAAACTATTATGGCGAGGATGTGACGCAGGCGGACGCGGAGAAATGGTATGCCGCGCATAAGGACAATAGTCCCGAACCGCTTTGGATTGGCCTTAATTCCAAGTTAGTTAAGAACGAACAAGGCGAAATAGAGGAACAGGTGTACAAGGTCGGCGGCCTTTATGGCGAAGCATTGGAGAAGATTGTTTATTGGCTTAAAGAGGCGCTCAAATACGCGGAGAATGATGCCCAAAAACTCGCCATCGAGAAGATGATAGAGTTTAACGAGACTGGTGACCTGAAAGCGTTCAACGAGTATTGTATTGCGTGGGTACGCGATTTGGATAGCCGCGTGGATTACGTGAACGGCTTTACGGAGACTTATTCCGATCCGTTGGGTATCACCGGTACTTGGGAGTCTATGGTGAATTTCAAGGACCTTGTCGCCACCAAGCGTACGCAGTTGATTTCTGACAACGCACAATGGTTTGAAGAGCACTCCACTACAGATCCCAAATACAAGAAAGAAGAGGTCAAAGGCGTGACGGCAAAAGTCATCACGGCAGCCCTTCTTGCCGGCGACTGCTATCCTGCTACGCCGATCGGTATCAACCTGCCGAACGCCAACTGGATTCGCAAAGAGTACGGTTCCAAGTCCGTTACGATTGATAACCTGATGCATGCTTACAATGAGGCGGCGAAAGGCAACGGTTTCAACGAGGAGTTCATGATTGACGATGAGATACGCGCGATCTACGAGAAATACGGTGCTCTCTGCGGCGATCTGCATACCGACTTGCATGAGTGTGTCGGTCACGGTTCCGGTAAGCTGCTGCCGGGTGTGACCAAGGATGCGCTCAAAGAGCACGCTTCGACTATCGAGGAAGCCCGCGCAGATCTTTTCGGCCTGTATTTCTTGGGCGATCCGAAATTGGTGGAATTAGGTTTGCTGCCGAACGAAGAGGCATATAAGGCCGGTTATTATCAGCAGCTCATGAATGGTCTGATGACCCAACTCGTACGTATAGAGCCGGGCAAGGATATTGAGGAAGCGCACATGCGCGATCGTCAGTTGATTGCCAAATGGGTGTATGACCATGCGGACGGAGAACTGGCTATCATCGAGCGTGACGGGAAACACTATTTGCAGATCAATGACTACGAAGGAGTCCGCCGTCTCTTCGGAGAACTGCTTGCGGAGATACAGCGTATTACTTCCGAAGGAGATTATGCGGCTGCAAAAAATATGGTAGAGACCTATGCCGTTAAGGTAGGTCCTGCCCTGCACCAGGAAATACTCGAGCGCTTCTCCAAACTTCATATTGCACCCTACAAGGGTTTTGTGAACCCTGTTTACACCGCTGTGCGCAACGGGGCCGGCGAAATCACGGATGTCAAGATCGATTTCACGGAAGGCTATATAGACCAACATCTTCGTTATTCCCGCGACTATAGTCCGCTACCGGATGTCAATTGATAAATCTCAAATATCAAATCACAAATCGAAATTGGCAGCCGTCAAGCTGCCAATTTCTAAATCTATCGCAAATCGCTTGCTTCTCCTGCAGGCGATTCATGGCGATAGTCTTATGCCGGTCTCTTCGGATATGCCGGATGATGTGATCGTTCTCCACGATGCCTTGCAAAAGATTCGCGATGTGTATGGAGTACCAGGCTCCCTCCCTTCAGGGAGGGCTGGGGTAGGCTTGACTCTTCATCTCAAGAACTGCGGCACGGCCCTCCGGTTCTTGCAGGTACATTTGGAAAAATGCTATCCCGATGCGCCGGTTGAGTTAACAGGGGAACCGCGATTGATGGAGCGTGCCGGCAAACCTACTACTCAAACCACGTCCGCACGCATCCTCCACGGCGAGGATATTCCGGAAGAAAAGAACGAGAGTCCATACATTACCATGTCTCGCCGCGTAAAAGAGATGTATGACAACAACTCCCTTCCTTCCAGGGAAGGGTCGGGGTTAGGCATCGAATCGGATTGGAGTGCTGCGGCCTTCTGGTATGAGTATGTGGCTATACATGGCGGCGAGTTATTGCTGGAAGGTCTGAAGCGAGATAGTCTCCAGGGCGATAAGATGGTAGCGCAGATATATAATCGCTATTTCGGAGTAATCACTTCCTACTTGCCGGATGGAGTGAAGATATCCAAATCGTCCGTCCCCGTCAGAGACCAAGTGGTAGCGATTGATTTTGAGAATATCCCGGATCTGTACCCGGCGATAGCATTGACCTGCGAACGATTAAATCTGACCTTTCAGGCTACGGGAACTTCCCGGCTGCGGTTCAAGGAATCCAATCGTTTGCGGTCAGTCCGTATGCATGAGGTAAATAATGACCATCGGATGGCGATGGCGCTTATGGCAAGCGGAGCCTACCCCCTTCCCCTCCCTGAAGGGAAGGGAGAAGAGATGCAACGAATCATCGCTAAGAGTTATCCCCAATTTGTAGAGATTTTCTATCAAATCACGACTGAATCCCGACAGTCAACCGACAGTCAACCGACGGTCAAAACTAACGTAAGAACTCTGTTGGTCTCCCATATTACCCCGAGAAGAGGCATCAACGATGATAATTTGGGCAAGAAACATGCTCTCTCCAAACTCATCCATGCCGCCTCCACTGAATATGTCTGGCTCCATGATGACGATGTTGAATGGCCTTCCGCAGCCCAAAAGGCTAACTTAACCTTCCCGGCGGGGAAAGAGAATTTAGACCTATATATTCTACCGCTCCGCATGGAATCTAACTCCCTCCTTTCAGGGAGGGGCGGGGTAGGCCTCTTAGAGAGATTACAGATAGCGGAATACGCGGCAATTCAGGAAGTGACGATGCGCACTGCAAAAAAGGAGCAGGCAGTCATGTGCTCCGGCGCTAACCTCATTGTGAACAGAGAAGTATGGTTGGCGTGCGAGAGTGAGATTCATCCGGAGATCCCGAGCGGAGATGACATGTTCCTTTTAGAGGCGGTGAAGCGTCACGGTCATAGGATTGGCGTGATTGATGAACCCGACTACACGGCTATCGTTCGTCCGCAGACTACGTGGAGATCTTTCCTTCGTCAGCGCATGCGGTGGGCAGGGAAAGCACCGCATTATACGGATCGCGACATCCGTCGTTACGGGGCAATCGTTGTGGCTGCCAATATGGCGCAGTTGCTCTTCTTCCCGATCATTCTTGTCAAATTTCCAATAGAGTACCATCTTATTAAAACAAGAGAACCACGCACTCCGTGGTACGTGGCTCTTTTATTGGAAATCTTTTATCCTATTTACATGCTTGTTGCTTTCTTCGGTGGACTCTTACGCACCAAGCAATGGTGAGCAGGAGCATTACCGGCCAAGCCACATCTCCGAGAGGTTGCGGATCAATGAAGGGGTTTAATGGTGTAGGAGGCTGTGCTCCATCTTTTTTCGCCCTACGAGGAGCTGAGGCAATCGTAGCCAATTCGTTTGCTTCGCTTGCTCCAGGAGCTGTAATGGCAATGGATGAAGACAAGACTACTAAATTTCCTCCATAACTGATGCCGGAATAGGATATTCCTTTATTAGCTCCGGATGTAGTCGCCATGACTCCTTGACCGCTTCCCATGCCACCTCCTCCGATTTGATGTACGGTAGCGCTGCTTGTTTCATGGATACGCATAGAGGTGCTACCCATCGTGGCTTGCGGTTTAGTTGCCGCTGCCGGTGTTATTGCTGCGTCGTGGTGAATGAATGACCATGACGAGGAATTGGATGTCTTGAATGAAGCGGTAGGTATGTTAACTCCGCTGGGTCGATGTGCGGAACTAACGGCTGCCGCTCCGGGGTTGACAGGAACTTTCGTCTTCCCGAGAGACAAGGTGTACATAACCAGTGCGATCCATAATCCACCGACCACGATGCTGATTGCTATTGCAAGATATTTATGTTTTTGCATAATACGTAATGGCTTTGTTTTCATGGTTTGTTAAACAATTCGGTGAATTATTGATGCACAACCTGTTTGCCGGTTACGTCATATATCCTGTTACCTCTCTGGATATATACATGACCGTTGATGAGGAGTTTACGCGGCGCATCTGTATACCCTAGATGCTCAAAGCCGGTTGTAATCTTTGGAGAACGATTGACGTTCACAATGAGTTTGAAACGTGATGTGTTATCACCTCGGTTCGTATCAAATGTATAGTCGTTGTTGAGAAGATCGGTTGTGATGCCTTCTTGCATATCAACGAGCAGCACATTCTCTATATAATCTATATAATAATCGCGTTTGAGTGAGAACGTGTATTCTCCGTTTTTTGCAGCAAAATAGTTCAAAGGAACACCTGCTTTTGCCGTATTATCAGGAACAGCATTAAATGCCATTTCTCCTGCAGCGTTACGGCTGGCAAGTACTGGCTTTGTGGTCACTTGAGTATATTGGTAATACGCACCGCGCCACTTGTACAAGTCGCCGCCAATTTCGTAATCATCTGTATAATTATCGGAAATGACGAGTGTAGTTTCATCTGTCTCATTACCAGTATTCCGCAGAGCAACTGCCACCCAAATCGGGTCGTTCTCATCTGCCTCTGCATAACGGCGACGCGCCGAAGACTTACCGCGGTGCGAAGGATCAAAAGCAACCTTCAAATCACTCTCGTCTGCATCCGGGTCAGAACCTGCGATTTGAACGAAGTAACTGATGAACGGAGGCAGATCCATAGATCCTGCAGTAACCTGCGTGTATTCGGAGTATCCTCCTCCAACCGGAAGCGTGATATACGGTACAGTTGCCGGTGTTTCAATTTCCCATGCAGTTCCTTCAGTATTCAGTACTAAGCGACCGAGCGTCAAACCTTGTCCGGCCAGATTGCCCTTCAAATAGTAATCCATGAATGGGTTACCTACGAGGTTCCAACCTTTATGGTTCGGCGTAACCGATACACCTGCTCCGTAGTCATCTACCGGAACATACTTGCTTGCCGATTCTTGGTAACCTGCCATCGGGAATCGCAGTTCTCCGAATGTATGACCATCTTTCGTCGCTACGGCAACAATATAACCTACACCCGGTTGCAATTGTTTGAGTTCACCGGTGTTCACCATTTTCCATCCGTTTTGTGCCCCACTCGCGGTGTTTACACGCTCTTGACCATCATATACTTGTAACCACCAATCGGTGCCATAAATAGCAGACTCACCACTGCGGAAGTGTACATCCTTAATGTTACATGCATACGGGAGACACATCCAATACCAGCGACCTGCGGAACCGCCCTTCATACGCTTATCATGATAGATATTGTCAGTAATGAGGGTTCCATCAACGCGTGCAGAACCTACATTATCCTCAGTGGAGCGAATAGTGAGCGAACGCATGGTGTAGTTGTAGTTAGCGCCCTCTGGGATAACTAATTGACCGCCTGCATATACTTCCAAGTCACGAACCTCCGGCATATCATGCGTGGTACCATCAGCTGCTTTGGTCAGTGTCGCGCCATTCAATACTACTACGTCGCAACGTTTGCAACCCTTTTCACCTTCGTTATAGAAGATATCATCTGTGGTCGCTTTTGCCGATTGTACGATAATAGGTACTTTGTATTTCATCTCTGCGGTAACAGAACCACCATCCTTAACTTGGATGTTGAGGTAGTCGCAGGCACGGTCTACTAAATCAGGAATTGTGACTTTTACCGTTCCGTCTGACTGCGGAGTAGCGGTAGCTTCAGACGGATCCAAGGTGCGGAACTCGGAGTAGTAGTTCGCGTAGTCATACTGACCAACTACGGAGAATTGCGTACCAGAGTAACATACATTCTCATTTGATCCTCCGACAGCAACACCATTCCACTCGGATTTTAAGGTTACGAAGTCTGTTGTGTTCAGTTTTACTGCATCTGCTCCGGATTTCACCGATTTCTTACGGGTAAGCAGATAACGGTTGGTAGAGTATGGAATTGCAAACGCATTGCCATTTTCATCTTCTTCACAATACCAACCTTTATCATCATTCAGTCTTTGTTTGACACCGCCAATAGTATATTGTGTGGATTTCTCAACGCATGCACTATTATTTGGCGCTGCTTTGGTTCCGGCGCCGATTAAGTCAATCGGATACCAATCGGATTTACCCCAATCGGTAGAGTCGCGCTCCATAATCAAGGCATCATCACCATTGAAAATGAATTGGTTATTACCATCTCCATCAACTGTATTATAAGAGACAGAATCTCCTAAACAATACCAGTTGGGGACGCGATCATTTGCCAAGTCATCATAGGTA
>CADBVL010000059.1 GCA_902798015.1 uncultured Bacteroidales bacterium | reverse complement strand
TAAAGTTTATCAAGCAAATGAGATCAAGAATGTCGCTATGCTTGGCGGCAGCGGATCTGGTAAAACGACTTTGATGGAGTCGATGTTATTCGAGTGCGGGGTGATTAAACGCCGCGGTTCTATTGAGGCACAGTCCACGGTGTGCGACTATTTCCCTGTAGAGAAGGAGTATGGTTACTCCGTTTTCTCGACGGTCTGCAATGTGGAATTCGAAGGTAAGAAACTGAATATCATCGATTGTGCGGGTAGTGACGACTTCTGCGGCGGTACGGTAGCAGCACTCCAGATGTGTGGATCAGCACTCATCGTCCTTAGTGCTAACGGCGGTGTTGAGGTTGGTACCCAAAATAACTTCCGTCTCGTAGAGCATGCCAAGAAGCCGTTAGCATTCGTGATTAACAAGTGCGATCATCCGGATGCAGACTTCGAGCGTACATTCAATCAACTCAAAGAGAACTTTGGCAATAAGTGTACGCTTATTCAGTTCCCCGTGAATGCTGGTGCTGGCTTTAATGCAGTGATTGACGTCTTGAAAGGCAAAATGCTTGTTTGGAAACCCGAAGGTGGTGCTCCCGAACTGAAGGATATCCCCGCCGAGTACGCAGACAAAGTAGAAGAGATGCGTCAGCAACTGCAAGAGCAGGCTGCCGAAGCAGATGAGACATTGCTTGATAAATTCCTTGGCGAAGGTCTCACGGACGAAGAGATCATGCAGGGTCTGAAATCCGTATACGCAGACGGATCGATGTATCCTGTCCTCTGTTGTTCGGGTCTTAAAGATATGGGTATCCGCCGCTTGATGGATTTCCTCAACGGAATGGCTCCAAGCCCTGCTCAGTTCAGTTATCCTACCGTGGATGGCAAGAGAGTAAGCCCTGATGCAAAAGCTCCGACCAGTCTTTATGTTTTCAAAACTTCTGTGGAGCCGCACATCGGTGAGGTGAACTATTTCCGAGTAATGCAAGGTACTGTTCATAATGGTGATGATCTCGAGAATATCGAGCGTGGCTCCAAAGAGCGCATCTCACAATTATATAGTGTTGCCGGTTCTATCCGCGTGCCGGTAGATGAACTGGCAGCCGGTGATATCGGTGCTACCGTAAAACTGAAAGACACCCGTACGGGTAACACATTGAACGTCAAAGGCTGTGATTTGCAATATGCGCCAATCAGTTATCCGCAACCGCGTTACCGCCGTGCTATCAAGCCGGTAACAGAGAGCGATGCAGAGAAACTGGCTGCACTGCTGACCCGCATGCATGAGGAAGATCCGACTTGGGTTGTAGAGCAGAGTAAAGAGTTGAAGCAGATGATCGTTTCTGGCCAAGGTGAGTTCCATCTTCGTACCCTCAAATGGCGTTTGGAGAACAACGACAAGATGCCGATTGAGTTCCTTGAACCGAAGATTCCGTATCGTGAGACGATTACCAAAGCTGCCCGCGCAGACTATCGCCATAAGAAACAATCCGGAGGTGCCGGTCAGTTCGGTGAAGTGCACCTGATTGTAGAGCCGTACGAAGAGGGTATGCCTGTTAAAGAGACCTATAAGTTCGGAAACCAGGAGTACAAGATTTCTGTGAAGGACCAACAGGAAATTAACCTCGAGTGGGGTGGTAAATTAATCATCATCAACTCTATCGTCGGAGGTGCTATTGATGCCCGTTTTATCCCTGCTATCGTCAAAGGTATCATGGATCGTATGGAGCAGGGACCGCTTACCGGTTCTTACGCTCGCGACGTGCGCGTAATTATTTATGATGGTAAGATGCACCCGGTTGATTCGAATGAAATTTCCTTCCGCCTGGCAGGTCGTAATGCGTTCGCACAAGCCTTCAAAGAGGCCAACCCGAAAGTGCTCGAGCCGGTTTATGACCTCGAAGTATTCGTGCCGTCGGAGATTATGGGTGATGTGATGTCTGATATCAACGGTCGTCGTGGTATGGTAATGGGTATGGAGACTGAGAAGAGTTTCACACGTCTTAAAGCACAAGTGCCTTTGAAGGAACTCTCGAGTTATTCGACAACTCTGTCGTCATTGACAGGTGGCCGCGCTACCTTCACAATGGCCTTCAACTCATATCAACTTGTTCCGGCTGACGTACAGGAGAAACTGCTTGCTGCTTATGCCGCTACGCAAACAGATGAAGACTAATAGTAATTTGCAATTCTGAATTTCAATTAATTTATATGAAACCTACACACATTGAACATCTGGGCATCGCAGTCACCTCTATTGAGGAGGCTGCGCCCTTTTTTGAGTTCCTCACTGGCAACAAGTGCTACAGCATTGAGGAAGTAGCTGATCAGAAAGTACGTACTGCCTTTTTCAAGGTTGGTGAAGTGAAGATTGAATTGCTCGAGCCGACGAGCCCCGAGTCCACTATCGCCAAGTTTATCGAGAAAAACGGAGGTCGCGGTGGTGTTCACCACGTTGCTTTCAATGTAGAGAACGTAGCGGAGGCACTCGCAGAGTGTGAGGCTGCCGGTATCCAACTCATCGACAAAGCACCGCGTAAAGGTGCTGAAAACCTGATGATCGCTTTTCTGCACCCTAAGAGCACGAAGGGCGTCCTTACTGAACTTTGCCAACAGCCCGGAGCGTCTTCCCGTTGAAGCGGGAAGAGCGGCCTCCGCCTAGAAAGGAAAAATTTATACCGCATATAAATTGAAGATTTACTATGGATCAAGCAAAATTAGACAAGCTGATTGACAACCGCGCGAAGGCTCAGGCCGGAGGCGGGGAGGCAGCAGTAGAAAAACATCATGCCAAAGGCAGTTATACGGCTCGTGAACGTATCAATATGCTTCTGGATGAAGGTTCTTTTGAGGAAATAAATATGTTCCTTACCCACCGTTGTCATGACTTCGGCATGGAGAAGAAAGTATTTTTGGGTGATGGCGTAGCCGTAGGTTCGGGTACTATTGACGGTCGTTTGGTATTCGTCTTTGCGCAAGATGCTACCGTAATAGGTGGCTCACTGAGCGAGACAATGGCACAGAAGATTTGTAATGTCATGGACCAGGCTATGAAACTCGGCGCACCGATCAGCGTGATCTTCGGTCCGTGCGCGGGTGGAGCAGTATATAGTCCTGCGCTGACAGACTTTATCATGATGACCGAGCAGAACTCCTATATGTTCATTACCGGTCCGAAGGTAGTGAAGTCTGTAACAGGAGAAGATGTGACAGTAGAGCAACTCGGAGGTGCTAAGATTCATGCATCAAAATCCGGTGTAACCCATTTTGTAGCGGCTACGGAAGAAGAGGCGATAGCAGAGGTACGCCGCCTCGTTTCCTTTATCCCTCAGAACAATATGGAGGAAGCACCACTTGTAGCGTGCACGGATGATATCACCCGCGTAGATGACAAACTGAACGACATCGTTCCAAACGATCCGAACAAGCCATATGACATGCATGAGATTATCAACACAATTGTGGATAACGGTGATTTTATGGAGGTTCATAAAGACTATGCCAAGAATGTCATCTGCGGTTTTGCACGCTTCAACGGACGTTCGACAGGTATAATCGCTAACCAACCATCCTGGTTGGCAGGCGTGCTGGACTGCGACGCGTCCCGTAAAGCCGCACGTTTTGTACGTTTCTGCGATGCCTTCAATATTCAGATTCTTACTCTTGTAGATGTACCGGGCTTCCTTTGCGGAACCGGACAAGAGTACGCGGGCATCATCGATCACGGAGCAAAACTAATGTTTGCTTACGGCGAAGCTACTGTGCCAAAAGTCACAATTACCGTTCGCAAGAGTTATGGCGGCAGTCATATCGTTATGAGTTGCAAACAGTTACGTGGTGACATGTGCTACGCTTGGCCGAATGCAGAAATCGCTGTAATGGGGGCTAGTGGCGCAGTAGGCGTGCTGCAGGCTAAAGCTATTAAGGCTATCGAGGACCCTGAAGAGCGTAAGGCATTTATCGCGGAGAAAGAGGCAGAGTACAAAGACTTGTTCGCAAGCCCGTATCAGGCTGCTAATCGTGGTTACATTGACGATGTGATTGAACCGCGTTATACACGCAGTCGTATCATCCGTGCATTCGAAATGCTACAGACAAAGCGCTTGACGAATCCGTTGAAGAAACACTCTAATATCCCGCTATAATTATGGTACTGTTAGCAATTACTGCAGATACATGGATTGTGACCGGTCTTGGATTCGGTATCGTGTTGCTGTTGCTTTTCTTCTTGGTCTTTATCCTGATGTTCTTCGGGTGGATCATGCAGAAGGCGACAGCACCGCGTGTGCCGAAAGCACCTAAACCCGAGAAACAGGCGGAGGCCCCGAAGGCTGTAAAATCCGCTGAGCCGACGGATGAGGGGACAAAGGCCGCTATCGCTATGGCTCTTGCAAAAGTGGGGGATGAGGACATCGCTGCGATCGCGTATGCGCTTTATCTCGCGCAGAACAAGAAACATGATATTCCTACCGCAATGATCTCTTTGCACAAGCATGAGACGGCATGGAATGAAAAATCAATTGGTATGAATAATGTTGGTTTTTGACAAACATTAATCGTGTGCCCCTTGGGGGCTAAGAACAATGTGGGGTTTTAACCCGCATTAATCGTGCCCGCAAGGTCTAAGAACAATGTCGGATTTTTAATCCGCCCAATAATTAATTTTTATGAAAGAATTCACATTTAAGATCAATGGCGCAGAATATAAGTGCGCTGTAGAAGAAATTGAGGCTGGCAAGACGAATGTAACCGTTAACGGCAAAGTATACACGGTTGAAACCGAAGCACCTGCTGCTCCGGAACCCAAACCGGTAGCTAAACCTGCACCTGCGCCTGCTCCGAAACCCGCTGCAGCGCCTGCAGCACCTAAAGCAGAGGCCCCGAAAACCGCTGCACCTGCAGCCGGTGGTGTACAAGTTAAAAGCCCGCTGCCTGGTAGTGTAATCAAAGTTCTGGTTAGCGAAGGACAGGCTGTTAAGAGAGGCGATACTCTTCTGACGCTTGAGTCCATGAAAATGGAGAACGCTATCATGGCTGAAACCGACGGAACGGTAAAACAAATTGCTGTTACACCGGGTCAGAACGTTATGCAGGATGATCTCCTTATCGTTTTGGGATAATCTAGTATTCTAGTAGACTAGTTAACTAGTAGACTATAAAAAATCAGATTATGAATATTTTGGAATTTTTTCAAGGCATGGGATTCATGCAGATGAGCTGGCAGCAAGGAGTAATGTTGCTGGTCAGCTTCTTCTTGCTTTACCTTGCTATACATAAGAAATACGAGCCGTTATTGCTGCTTCCTATCGCTTTTGGTATGTTGCTAACCAACTTACCTGGAGCAGGGATGTTCCATAGCGAGTTATGGTCTGCTTTCCTCGATCCTGCGAGTCCGGCGTACCACTCTTATGGCGCAATCCTCAAGGAAGGAGGTTTGCTGGATGTGCTTTATATTGGTGTCAAAGCCGGTGTATATCCCTGCCTTATCTTTATCGGCGTAGGTGCGATGACCGATTTCGGACCACTGATCGCTAACCCCAAGTCTCTGTTACTGGGAGCGGCGGCACAGATAGGCATCTTCGTCACTTTCCTCTGCGCCAACCTCATGGGCTTTACCCCTGCCGAGGCCGGTTCTATCGGTATTATCGGTGGAGCGGATGGTCCTACATCCATCTTCCTGACTTCCAAGTTAGCACCGCATCTCTTGGGACCGATTGCTATAGCGGCTTATAGCTACATGGCTTTGGTGCCGGTGATTCAACCGCCTATCATGCGCGCGCTCACGACTAAAAAGGAACGCGCGATAAAGATGGGACAGTTACGTCCGGTGTCCAAAACAGAGAAGATCGTCTTCCCGATCATCATCACCGCTATCGTAGCACTCATCCTTCCGGACGCAGCTCCGCTGATCGGATGTCTGATGTTAGGCAACCTGATGAAGGAGTGTGGAGTAGTGGATCGCCTCTCGAAGACCGCTCAGAACGAGTTGATGAATATCGTTGTGATCTTCTTGGGCCTCTCTGTAGGCGCGACAGCTACTGCCGGCAGTTTCCTGAACTGGCAGACGCTGATGATTCTCGCGATGGGTATTGTTGCATTTGGTTTGGGTAGTGCAGGCGGTGTATTACTCGCTAAATTCATGAACCTCTTCCTCAAGGAGAAAATCAACCCGTTGATTGGTTCTGCCGGTGTATCGGCGGTGCCGATGGCTGCACGTGTGAGCCAGACTGTTGGACAAGAAGAAAACCCGTCGAACTTCCTGCTCATGCACGCAATGGGCCCGAATGTTGCCGGAGTGATCGGATCTGCCGTCGCAGCAGGTGTGTTGTTGACGATGTTAGGATAATTCCTTTCAATTTATATGTCAAATCGACAAATTGGAACAATAGTACTGGTGATCGCCATGTTAATCGTGGTGGTCTCCGTGCTATTTACCAATAATCTGGCAAAAAAACTGCAGGTTGAGGAGCAGAAGAATATGGCCATCTGGACGGATGCTACGCAACAACTGATTGTCGCGGAAGACGATGCCGACATCGATTTCTTCATGTCCATCATAGAGAAAAATACCACCATACCGGTGTATATCTGCGACAAGGACGGGAATGTGCTCTCCAGCCGGAATGTCACTTCTTCCGGAAAACCAGGCAAACACGGCCCCATTGAATTGAAAATAGATGAGCAGACGACGCAATATATCTATTGGGATGACAGCCGCCTGCTGACCAGTCTACGCTTGGTACCTTATGCCCAGTTTGCACTGATCTTCATCTTCATTGCGATAGCCGTTGTGGTAATGCTTACGGGGCAACGCAGCGAGCAGAACAGGCTCTGGGTTGGTCTGAGTAAAGAGACGGCACACCAGTTAGGAACACCCATCTCTTCGCTGAATGCATGGCAACAACTGTTGGCGGATAAATATCCTTCGGATGAATATGTGCCGCAGATGAAGCGGGATATCGAACGCCTACAGATAATCGCAGACCGTTTTCAGAAGATTGGTAGCGAGCCGGATTTGCAGGAATGTAACCTCATCCCCGTGGTAAAAGAAGCTGTCGGCTATATGCGGGCGCGGGTAAGCAACCGAATCACTATTGATGACAGTTGTCTGGACGGCGTAGCGCGTATCGTTGCGCTGAACGCGCCGCTCATGCAGTGGGTAGTGGAAAACCTCCTCAAGAACGCGGTCGATGCCATTTCCGGAAGCGGTACCATCAGTCTGCAGATTCATGAGAATGAACATGAAGTGATGTTAGATATCACGGATTCGGGAAAAGGTATTGACAATGCGGCGCAAAGACGTATCTTTGAACCTGGCTATACATCGAAAGACAGAGGGTGGGGCTTAGGACTTCCACTCGCCAAACGTATCGTCGAGGAGTATCATGGAGGCAAACTTCTGCTTAAGCAAAGCCAACTGGGTGTCGGTACGACCTTCCGGATCGTTCTTAAAAAGTCCGAACACCGTTGAACCGCTTCCTGACATTGAAGCATAATAAGCACCTGCATCCAGTAGGTGCTTTTTTATGTCTGCAATAATCGGGTGGTGCGGAAAAACAGTCGCCTCAAAGTCATTGATAAATAGTCCGCAAGCCAAATCATTAACCCTTCCCTTTAGGGAGGGGCACGGGGTAGGCTGTATTCCACTATACGCCTCCTTGGTGCTGACACCCTCTGCTGGTTTGATAAGCAGAATACGTGTGCCTTTGAGGTCCAAATCAACAGGCGTGAGAATATCCCCTATGCCTTCGGCATAACAGGGCGTGTTATAGATAAAGAACGGGCAGTCGGCTCCTAACGGGCGCACCTCTTCTGCCAATTGGGCTTTACTCAATCCCAAACCGAATAACTCGTTTAACGCAATCGCCATGTGAGCGGCATCACTGCTTCCTCCTCCTAAACCCGCCCCAAAGGGTATATTCTTTTTAAATCGGATAGAAACACTGCCTATCTGCGGGTATTTGGCGGCCATTTTGCGATAACATTTGATAATCAGGTTATCCTCTGCCTCACAATCTACAGTAATCCCTTCCTGTTCAAAGGAAATCTCCCTTCCTCTTAGGGAAGGGGCGGGGATAGGCTTTACTTCCAACTCATCATACAGGCCATAAATAGGGACAAATAGTGTTTCCAGATCATGGTATCCGTCCGGGCGTTTACGCACTACACGCAAACCGATATTTATCTTGCAATTAGGATAGAGTAACATAACGAGCGCAAAGGTACTACTTTTTTTTGACATACACAAAAAAAACTGAATTTTTAGGTCAATAAAGGTGTACGAACAAATTATGCATTTTGTACACAAATCTTCCATTCACAAAATGCAACATATCTGCAAAATCGGGACAAATAGCAAAATACACAATTGTGAGAGCAGAGTAGAGTAAAAACACAGAAATGTTCAATCCTTCCGGAATGGAGTAGGTGAGTATTATTGGTCGAAAACACATCATAGTAAAATTTGTAACTTATTGTATATCAGCAGTTACAAAAATTACTTAAAGCAAAATGAAAATAAACTATAGGGCTTTTTGATTCGGACCGCGTAATGAGATTGTTTTATGGTTGACAAATTGTGTAAAGTATTGAAAATGAGAGATATACAACTGCTATATAAAGTAAAATAACAAGAAATATCAAGGAGTCTGGCTGTATGACGGATAGAAAGAAGGCGTAGGGAAGAGAAAATGTTCCACGCGCTTATTTGGAATGTATGTATTCACAATTCTTACAGTGTAATATTCACAAATCACAAATATATTTTACAAAAAAGTTTGCATATATTTGTGTATTTCACATTTATTTCGTATCTTTGCAGCGATTTTTATATAGATAACATACAACTGAAAAACTGATATCTAATTATGAATGAGAAAGAACGTATAGAGCACGTCATTAAGGTGATGAACTTAACGGCGCGGCAGTTTGCTGCGGAGATTCACGTACAGCCAGGAACGATCAGTAATATGATGGCCGGACGTAACAATCCCAGTTTAGAGGTTATGAAGCGTATTATGGAGCGTTACCCTACGCTTAATCCGGAATGGCTGATTGCCGGAAGAGGTGAAATGTGGCGCACTGTTCCGGGACAGGAACCCGGCTTATTTGATACACAGGCTCCTGATCCGCAAGAGAAAAGAGTACGTAATACGCAAAATGAAGAGCCGCAGGTTCCTGCAGCTCCTCCTAAACAGATTAGTCGGATTGTCGTATATTATACGGACAACACCTTCGAGGAATTTTACACTAATCGTCAGTAATTCGTAATTTTCAATAGAAAAAGCACTCTTATTGGAGTGCTTTTTCTATGACTTCGCTGATGTCATGCACGAAGTGCAGTTTCAGACCTTTGAGGTAAATCGGTGCTATTTCCGCGACATCTTTGCGGTTGTCTTCACAGAGGATGATATCCGTGATTCCTGCTCGTTTCGCCGCGAGCAGTTTTTCTTTTACACCTCCGATAGGTAGCACCTTCCCGCGCAGCGTCATCTCGCCGGTCATCGCAATCCGTGGCTTCACAAGACGTCCCGTAAAGGCACTTACAAGCGCGGTAGTCATCGTTATACCGGCAGAAGGACCGTCTTTGGGGATAGCGCCTTCCGGCACATGGATATGTACAGAGGTCTTTTCGAAGACTTCGGGCTTGATTCCTAATTCTTTGGCGTGCGCCTTCACGTAGCCCAACGCCAGCGTGGCGGATTCCTTCATGACGTCGCCTAAGTTACCCGTAAGGGTAAGGGTGGGAGCTTTCGATGCTGAGAGGCTTGTCTCGATGAACAAGATCTCACCGCCCACTTGTGTCCAAGCCAAACCGGTCACCACTCCGACATATTTGTTGGTCTCCCAACTGTCACGGCTGAACCGTGCTTGGCCAAGATACGCGCGCAGATCATCGAGCGTCACAGTGACATTGTACTCCTCGCCGAGCGCAAGTTTGGTATCGATCTTGCGGCAGATAGTTGCGATCTGACGTTCCAGGTTACGTACGCCGGATTCACGGGTATAATCATCGATGATATGTCCGAGGATCTCTTTCTTGAACTTCAGTTGCGCAGACTTGAGGCCGTGATTCTTCAGTTCCTTGGGAATCAGGTGCCGTTTGGCAATTTCTTCTTTCTCTTCTTGCAGGTAACCGGTCATCTCGATGAGTTCCATTCGGTCGAGAAGAGGACGCGGCACGGTGTCCAGACTATTGGCGGTTGCGATGAAGAGCACATGACTCAGGTCGTAATCGACATCCAGGTAGTTGTCATGGAACGTGCTGTTCTGTTCCGGATCCAGCACTTCGAGCAAAGCGGACGTCGGGTCGCCTTTATAATCGGCACCGATCTTGTCAATCTCATCGAGCACAAACACCGGATTCGACGTGCCGCATTTCTTAATGCCGTCAATGATTCGTCCGGGCAGGGCGCCGATATATGTGCGGCGGTGTCCGCGAATCTCCGCCTCGTCGTGCAAACCGCCTAATGATATACGCGCGTACTTGCGGCCAAGGGCATTAGCGATACTCTTTCCGAGACTTGTCTTACCAACGCCCGGAGGGCCATATAGGCATAGGATAGGGGATTTTACCGGATTGGATTCTTTCTCTTTCTTACTGCGAAGACCCAACTGGCGTTGCACGGCAAGATATTCGACAACACGTTCCTTCACTTTATCCAAACCAAAGTGGTCGCGGTTAAGGACCTCCTGTGCATGCTTCATGTCGTAGTTGTCTTCGGAATAAATACCCCAAGGCAACTCAAGCATCAACTCCAAATAACTGAGTTGGGTGGAGAAATCCGGTGAGTGTGTCGGCATGTGTTCCAGGCGTTGCAACTCTTTGTTGAATACCTCTTGAACGGCCTCTGACCAACGTTTGTCTTGTGCACGCTCGCGTAACTCTTTGATAGTCTGCGCACCCGTGTCACCCAAGTCTTGCTTGATAGTTTCTATCTCTTGTTGCAGGAAATACTCACGTTGCTGCTTGTCCATAGCCTCGTGTGTACGGCGACGGATATCGGCTTTGATATTCATCATCTCGTTTTCCT
>CADBVL010000058.1 GCA_902798015.1 uncultured Bacteroidales bacterium | reverse complement strand
ACTTTCATCGGCACGATATTACTCTGGATGACCGGCGAGTTAACCAAACTGAACTCGAACGTAGTAGCGCTGATTCCGTTTGCCGTATTCGCCGTTTTGGGTATTTTCACACGAGAAGATTTCGCCAAGCTCGCTTGGCACGTGCTTTGGATGGTAGCCGGTGGTTTTGCGCTGGGTACGGCTCTTAACAAGACCGGACTCGCAGCCGCATTAGTAGAAGCTATTCCCTTCGACAGCTGGTCGGCAATCGCCGTACTGATCATCGCAGGTCTGTTAGGATGGTTGCTCTCGAACTTCATCGCCAACTCGTCGGCGGCGAACCTCTTGGTGCCGATTTTAGCGGTGGTAGGTGGTGCTATGTCACAGAACCTGGCGGTACTCGGCGGCGTAACGACATTACTCGTCTGCGTTGCAGCATCGACATCGTTCGCTATGCTCTTCCCTATCTCCACTCCTCCGAATGCAATCGCTTGTTCAACGGGTCTGATCAAGACGAACGAGATGATCAAGGTGGGCCTGATTATCGGTCTGTTAGGTATCGCTGTTTCGTATGCCGTCCTGCTGCTCTTCCCGTTTAAATAATACAGCTATGAAAAGATATGTTATCATAATGCTCTGCTCGCTGTTCCTTGTTCCGGCGATGGCGCAGGAGGCAAGTAGCAAACAAACGAAGAAAGAGGCGGTAAAGAGCCATTTGAAGCAACACTTCAAACCATATGGTTTTGTGCGTAACTACTTCGTATTCGACAGCCGCGAGTCCATGTCCGGCACCGGCGACTTATATAACTACCAGCCGTATGACGAGGCATGGAACCAAGCGGAAGGCGAACAATACATGACGGGTGTGGCACGCCAAGACCTGAACGCCGTAAGTACCTTCCGTTTCCTGAGTTTGACCACCCGTGTAGGTGTCAATATCGTTGGATATAAATGGCGCAACACGGAGTTCGGCGCGAAGATCGAAGCGGATTTCTATACGGGCTTGAGTACGAAAGTCTATCACCCCGTTTCCGGCGTGGCACAGTTCCGCCTGCGTCAGGCATACCTGACCCTCGGCTGGGACAGCCTGCCTATGTTGAACGGCAAGGATTATGCGCGGGTAGATCTGACGATCGGTCAGACCTGGCACCCGATGGCAGCCGACCTGTGCGACGTCATCTCGCTGGCTTCCGGTGCTCCCTTCGGACCATTCAACCGCTCGCCGCAAGTAAAGATGGATGCTCGTCTGGGTAAATATGTCACCCTCACGGGTTCTCTGTTATGGCAGATGCAGTACTGCTCCGTAGGGCCATCAACCACCGGTGCATCTATCCAAGCCGCTGATTTTATCATGTACAGCAAGACGCCGGAAGCCTATTTAGGCCTGAGCGTTCACACCAACGGTTTCCTGCTTCGTGCCGGTGCCGATGTACTGAGTATCAAACCCAGACAGATTGGTTCGGTTACTGTCGGAGGGAACACGATCTCCGTTAGCGTCAAGGACCGTATTACCACCGCTTCGCCTTTCCTCTACCTGCAATACAAGAAAGGCGAGTTCTCGATCAAAGCGAAGACCATCTTCTCGGAGGCTGGCGAACACATGAACCTCAACAGCGGCTACGGTGTGAAAGCCAAGAACGCCGATGGCTCGTGGGAATATACGCCGCTCCGCGCATCGTCCTCATGGCTTAGTATCGTGTATGGCGGCAAAATAGGGGCGCAGGAAGACAAACACTCGCAGAAACTGCAGGGTATTCTCTTTGCCGGATATATTGAGAATCTCGGAACGAAAGAAGCGCTCTACGATGGTAACCATGACGGCCACCCGGATGATTTATATACGCCTCGCGCCAACAACATGAACCGGATGTGGCGTCTGTCACCCACCCTGCTCTATACAATTGGCAAGTTCCAGTTAGGACTGGAGTACGAAATTACCTCCGTGCAATACGGACAAGCCGGTACCACCAACCTGTACGGAATCGCCAAGACCAACCTGCACTGGGTGACCAACCACCGCGTGCAACTCATGACAAAATATAATTTCTAAATCGCTTCGTGTAAGATCTCGCTGACGGTAGGATGCGGGAAAACCACTTGTTGGAATTCCGCCGTGGTATAACCCATACGCACCGCAAAAGAAGCCGCCGCGATAAATTCCGAACACGGATTACCGATAAGATGGACGCCAAGGATCGAATGGTTCTTGGCGTCTGTTATTACTTTGCACAGACCCGTCTCACCTTCGTTCTCTGCCATAAACCGACCGGAGAAAGTCATCGGCAGTTTGGTCACCTCTACCGGAATGGACATCTCAGCCGCTTGTTTCTCTGTGATGCCGACAGACGCTATCTCCGGATTCGTATAAACAACCGAAGGAATGGCATTATACGCAATACGTTGCAACGGAATCTGTTTCAGCATCCTTCCTACTGCCACTTCGGCTTGACGGCTGGCTACATGCGCCAACATAATCTTACCCGTGACATCGCCGCAAGCATAGACATTCGGCAGGTTCGTCTTGCAGAACTCATCCACTTTGATCGCCCCGCGCTCCATCTCAAGTTCATTGAGCGCCTCAAGGCCCATTAGATTCGCGCGGCGACCTACAGAAACCAATACTCTCTCAGCCTCTAAAATTAGTTCTCCATCCGGGCTGGTCGCTCTAATCCGAACTCCCTTCCCTTCAGGGAGGGGTTGGGGGTAGGCCTCTTCCACTTTGGTTCCGGTTAAGATATTGATTCCGGCTTTGCGGTATTTATCGAGCAGGATTTGTACGACATCTGGGTCCAGATTCGGCAGGATAGTAGGCATGGCTTCGATGACCGTTACGGGCACGCCGAGTTCATGGTAGAGCGTCGCGAACTCCATTCCGATGACGCCACCGCCAACAATAATAATCGATTTCGGCAGTTCAGTCGCAGCGAGTGCGTCCGTGCTGTCCCACACTGCCGGATTGTCCTTAATACCCGGAATAGGCGGCACAAAGTTCGTACTACCCGTACAAATCATCAGATTTTCCGCTTCGTACTCTGCTTCGTTACACGAGATGATGAACCCTTCTCCCTTCCCTTTAGGGAGGGGACGGGGGTAGGCTACCCCGCTCACCACCGTGCAATGTTCGTTATTGAGGCGTTGCTTGATACCAGCAACGAGTTTGCGGACAACAATGGTCTTGCGTTTCTGCATGGCGGCAAAATCGAACGCTACGTTCTCGGCCGTCACACCGTATTTCTGCGCGTGCGTCGCGTTATAGTATTGTTTCGCGCCATAGAGCAAGGACTTGGTGGGAATACAACCTACATTGAGGCAAGTGCCGCCCAAACTGCTCTGCTCAAAGAGCACTACATCTTTACCTGCCTTGGAAGCTTTCTCCGCGGCTGTATAGCCCGCAGGGCCTCCGCCGATGATGGCTAAAAAATATTTCATGGTATTTATGCTTTATTCTTTATTCGTATTTCCGGCGTACTTTGCAACACGATGCTGTTGGCCGGCACGTCCTGTGTGAGCCATATATTACCGCCAACAACGGTGTCATGGCCTATACGTACACGACCGAGGATAGAAGTATTGGAATAGACGGTGACATGGTCCTCCAAAATCGGATGACGCGGGATATCTTTGGGTCTGCCCTCTGCATCGTATTCGAAATTCTTCGCACCGAGCGTCACGCCCTGATAGAGCACCACATGTGAACCGATGATAGCTGTCTCGCCGATGACGACACCGGTACCGTGGTCTATGCAGAAATACTCACCGATCTGCGCGGCAGGATGGATGTCTATGCCGGTTCGGCTGTGCGCCAATTCGGTCAACATACGCGGAATACGCGGCACACCGAGTTGGTAGAGCACATGCGCAGCACGGTAATGAATCATCGCATATTGGAGCGGATAAGAAAGAATCACTTCGCCGCGATCCGTCACGGCTGGGTCATTATGCAGCACGGCATCCACATCGGTGTTGATGAGTCGTTTGATTTCCGGTATCTGTGCCCAGAAAGCCTCCGGCAGACACAGATCTTTCGGACGCTCCACGGACGGATAATATTCAGGAAACACCTCGCCTTGCAGATAGAGCACGAGTTGTTTCAGTTGCGCTATGTTAATGAGTCCTGTCACTTTTCAATTTTCTTTCACCTTTCACCTTTTACTTTACAACACCGACAGGTATCTTTCTCCTGTGTCGGGCAAGAGGACAACAATCGTTTTATCTTTGTATTCAGGTTGTGCACTCAGCTGCAGCGCCGCAGCAAACGCCGCGCCAGAAGAGATGCCGACGAGCAGACCATGGTTCTTGGCGAGTGTCCGCGCCGCGTCCATCGCATCTTCGTTCGTGACCGGTATCACACGGTCTATAAAACTCGCCTGATAGGTGTCAGGCACAAAACCTGCACCGATACCTTGTATCTTATGCGGACCGGGTTGGCCACCGGACAAGACGGGAGACGAAGCGGGTTCGACAGCGATGATCTCAACGAGCATGTTCTTCTCCTTCAACGCACGCCCTACTCCGCTGACGGTTCCTCCTGTACCTACGCCGGCAATGAACACATCCACTTGTCCGTTCGTGTCTTCCCATATCTCTTGACCCGTTGTCGCATAATGGATCGCAGGATTGGCAGGGTTCACAAACTGCCCCAAGATGATAGCGCCGGGTGTGTTATCGCGTAACTCCTCAGCCTTCGCTATCGCGCCTTTCATGCCTTCGGCACCGGGCGTGAGCACAAGTTCCGCGCCATAGGCTGCCAGCAGGTTGCGCCGCTCGATGGACATCGTCTCGGGCATCGTCAGAATAACTTTGTATCCTTTGAGCCGACCAATCCACGCGAGGCCAACACCGGTGTTACCACTCGTGGGCTCGATGATCGTTGCCCCGGGTTGCAGAAGACCGCGTTTCTCGGCATCCTCAATCATCGCCAGCGCCGTGCGGTCTTTTACCGAACCACCGGGATTAAAACGTTCTAATTTGAGCAGCAGACCCGGTTGCACCTCCAACATCGGCGTCTTACCAATCAATTCTATCAGATTTTGAACTATCATAAGCTTCGTAAATAGATTCGTACTGCCTCAGCAATCATCTCCGGGCAGGGTCGTTTCTCGTAATATTCCGGCGTTCTCGGTGCAGGACGCGGGTCAATAGAACCTTTCGGCGCAAGCCCTAATAATTCCGCGCAGATAAGGGATCCGTACTTGGCTTTAAAATCTCCTGCCAGTTGTTGCACAAAGGCGTAGTTCGCCATCTTGCCTTCGTTGTCATGGGGTGTCGCACTACCGTTATGCAGCCCCGCGAGCATGAACATGCCGGAGGCGGCACCACATACCAGACGCATTCTGCCCATACCACCGCCGAAAGAGGCGGAGAGACGAAGGGCGAGTTGTTCGTCCGTAATACCGTACAGGTCAGCGCAGGAAGCAAAAACCGCTTGTGCGCAGTTAAAGCCCTGCTTGAAGAGTTCTGTCGCCCGTTGGGCACGAGCTTCTATCTGTTGCTCCGTCATGATTTCGAATATTTTTGATGTAGAACAATATGCAAGCGAGTGCAAAATAGCCGACCGTGAGTCCCCAGAGCGCGAAATACTCCATGCGTGTCTGCCAGAGCGTCGCGCCCATCGAGTTAATATGGATAAATCCGTGTGCGCCCCAAGTGTAAGGAATGAAGAACGAGAGATAGCGCCAAGCGGAAGGTATCATTTCTTTCGGCCAGGAGATACCCGCCATGAAAAGGAAAATCAAAGAAGTGGAAATCAGCAACACCAACCCTGATTCACGATTGCGGATAAAAACCGACACGCATAGCGAGAAGAAGACGATGGCCAAGATATAGGGAATCATCAGCAATAATATGTCGCCGATCGCGCCGATATGCGGAATACCGAACAAGCGCGGGAAGAAACCGAGTAATATCGCCGCGAGGGCGTAATAGATAAGAAAATAGGCAATGGATCGCCCTATCAGGCTGCGTATCGAATACTGATCCAGTCCCTCCTCGCGCGCCGTGCCACCGAGCATACATATGCCGAAGAAAAGGGTCTGGTGGAGAATAAGCACGAGTACCGCCGGAATGAGGAACGAACCGTAGCCTCCGGTGGGCGTGAAGAGTGCTGTCTCCGTATAAGGCGCGTCTTGAACCAATGCCCACGCGAACTCTTTATCCATACCCATCTGCTCATAGCGGTCGATCTGGATATTGCGCATGGACTCCAGCATGACGTTGTTGCAACTGAGGTAGATCGCCTTCATATAGAGGAAGGACGACATGTCGCAATAGAGCGATATATGCGCCTGACCTAAGGGGTCGGCCAGTTGGTTCGCAAAGTCCCGCGGGAAATAGATGATGCCGTGCACTTTCTGGTCCCGCAACAGCCGTTCGGCTTCGGCCATCGAGGTGCAGGTATGGGTCAGTCGTATATCCGGCGAAGCGTTCCACCGGTGCAGAAACTCCCTACTCTGCGGACTGTTGCTCAGGTCCACCACCGCCACCGGCACATTCGTGATCTGCTCGTTCCAATAGAGCGCCTTGTAGATCAGCGGGTACGCGAGTGTCGCGACGATGAAGATCACCGTCACGCCCGGATCGCGGAAGATGCGCCGAAGCTCATTCACGAAAGCGGATAATATGGGATAGAACACTTCTTTCATTTGAGCGGGTAGTTCTGATAAATGAGTGCGTTACACAAGCGCGGGGCGACAAAGAGCGAGGCAAGCATAAAAGCCGTGAGCGCCAGCATATGCGGGATACTGTTCTCCACCGGCGCCGCCATCAGGGCTTCGTTGACGTAGATGAGGTAATAATGCCGTAGCGGCTCCAAATACGAGAGCGCCTTGACCGGAGGCAACATCGCCATCTGCGGATAGGTGAAACCTGAGAGCGAGAAACCCAACATGGAGTACAGCGCACCGATCGAGAGGGCGTCGCGCAGGGTGGGTAACAGGCCTATCAGGGTGATTCCCAGTCCTTCCATCGCGAAGATAAACAGCAGCAAACCGAACATCAGGCGGCTGTGGCTACCGTAGACCGGGAATCCAGTAAAGCGATAAAGGATGATATGGCAACCGACGCCGAGGATGATATAGATGAGCGTGTACGGGATCAGTTTGCCAATCATCGCCACCGTGTAATTACCTCCCGCGGCCTTGAGCCAAGCGTGCGAGGTACGCATCTTGAGTTCAAAACCGATTGCGAAAATCGTCAGCATCAGGCATATAAGGCCCAGGATTCCCGGCAGGATAGTACTCACCAGATAGACCGAGTAGTTGCCCCAAGGGTTGGCGATCATATGTCCCTCGATAGCGAGCGGCTGGATGCGGTGCATAATGATGTCGTCGGGCAATCCTTTCTTACGCAACACCTCGCGCTGGAACGCACCGGACGTGAGGTTTACCATCGTCAGCATCTGCTTGTATGCCGTATTGCCACCAACCGTGTAGGCGTTCGTCACGTAGAAGTCCATCTTCGGACGCTTGAAACTGACGAGTTCATCGTAAAAGCACTCGGGGATGACGAAGATACCGTATATGCGCCCCTGCTGCATCGCCTCGCGGGCCTCGGGGTACGAGTTCGTGACAAGCTGGATATCCACCGAAGACGTCGCTTGCATCTCATGGATCAGACGCCTCGAGATAGAGGTCTGGTCGAGATCGACGACCGCCACCGGCATCTTCTCCGCACTTCCGCCTCGCATCAAGGTGAGGAAGAAGAAGGTCGACAGCAGCATCACACCCACCGACGCAAACAGGTACAGCGGGCGGGCGAACATCATATGAAGTTCGCGCAGCAGTACACGCCATATATTGATGAAGATATACTTCACAAGTAGTCAGTACTCAGCGATCAGTTTTCAGCCACAAGGGCGGTCATTCCGGGACGAAGATTCGGGATGGTAACGGTCGGACGGCATTTGACATCGAACGTACGAACGTCATAGCCTCCGTTTTGCTTGGTGGAGCGCCAGGTAGCGTAGGTGCCCATGGCTTTGATATGCGTCACGGTCAGCGGGTATTTGGTG
>CADBVL010000057.1 GCA_902798015.1 uncultured Bacteroidales bacterium | reverse complement strand
GAACAAGAAATCAAATCCTTGGCTCAAGATGCAGATGAAGAAGCCATGATGACCTCAAAGTCAGGCGGTGAAATCGCCGAGTCACCAGTAGACAAACTTAAGAAAGTCGCTAAGAGTGACATTCTTATTCAGATCAATTGGACGATTAACAAACTTGGTCCTCAAAGGTCGTTAACGCTTAATCTGCAAGGTATTGATGCTTATACTAATAAACAAATTGCCGCAGGGGTTGGAACCGGAGAACCAACATATAGCGCAGAACTGCCTATTTTGATCGAGGAAGCTATTGCTAATCATTTGGATAATTTCAACCGGCAACTTCAAAACCATTTCAACAACATGCTAGAAAATGGACGTGAAGTTTCTTTGCGCGTCTATTGTTGGGATAATTCGGCCTATGATTTAGAGTCTGAGGTACAAGGAGAAGAATTGTCTTTCCTAATAGAAGAATGGGTAAATCAACACACCGTAAAGAAGAGTTTTAATCTCTCTGATGCCACAGAAAATATGATGAGATTCGAGCAAGTTAGAATTCCACTTTATGACATGAACAATAATGGCGTGGATACCCGAAAATGGGCAAGAGGATTAGTACAATATCTCAAATCAATAGGAGTTCCATCAAAACTGACGGTTAAAGGTTTAGGACAAGCTACAATAATCATAGGAGGAAAGTGATATGAAGAAGTTAGTTTTATTACTTTGCATTATGTGCGCTTATAATATAGTTGCTCAAAATAAAGTTGCGATAGATGATATAGGAAAAATAACTCTTACTCCTGTTATTATCTCCAATTCTACAATTCCAGTAGAAGCTCAAGCTTTGCTTATTGATAAGTTAAATGTATTGGTCACTCAAAATGGATTAGTAGGACACGCGTGGGATGAACGCTTTGTGATTACTGCCAATATAGTAGAATTACACAAGAGCAAGACTGCAACTGCCCCGCAAATGGTTAATATTGTTCTCAGACCGACATTATATATTGGTGATTTAAAAACAGGTACATTATACGCTTCTTGCCCGCTCAGTCAGGTCAAAGGTGCAGGCGTTAATGATACCAAAGCGTATCAAAACGCAATTAAGAATATTAATGTCAATACTCCGGAGATTAAAAATTTTGTTGAGCAAGGAAAACAACGTATAGTAGCATATTACGAGACACATATAGATGATATTCTTAATCAGGCTCAATCATATGCAAGCAACGGACAATATGATGAGGCTATAGCCACATTACTAAGTGTTCCGGAGTCATGTAGACCTCAATACGCAAAAGCAATAAAGAAAAGTGAGATTTATTATCAGCAAAAGATTAATTCTGAAGGAGCCGCATTACTGAATACCGCAAAAAGTATATGGCACTCCAGTCAAACTAAAGAGTCTGCAGAATCCGCATCTTCATATTTGTCACAGATAAATCCGTCAGCAGCTTGTTATTCTGAGGCTAAACAACTATACAAACAAATTGGACAAAAAGTTGATTACATTAATGAAAAGCAGCGAGAATTTGAACGAAAACAATATGAGGATGAGCAAAAGAGACTTAGGTTACAAGATGAGTATGAGCATCAGCAAGAATTGGAAACAATCCGCGCTCTCAAAGAAGTTGGAGTTGCCTTATGTAGCCGTCCTGTGACATACAACTATTATCCAGTTTATTGGTGGTAACATTATGAAAAAGAAAATCTTTTTATCCCTTGCCGCATTGTTCGGCGTGGTGGCTATTGCCTTTGCAGCATGGGTTGTGGAAACGAGTGTATCCTTTGGTTGCCCATCCTGCGGGAACATCATCGTGGTCAACATCCGCTCCAATGCTACTCAGGGCACAGAACTCGGCGGTTGCCCTAATTGCAATAAGCACTATGTGATGACGTGGAAAGCCACCGGCAACGGCGGCGCCATGGTCACTAGCGTGAAGAAACAGTAAACCACAAGTCACATGTACAAACACACAGGCGGGCAGAATGTCCGTCTGCTTGCGTTATACAGAATCTTAAAAATCGTACATTCATTTTTTGCAAATAAATAGGTATTGCATAGCACTTGCCTCCGACATTACTCCGAGATTACCCTTACTTGCCTCCGATATCTATATTATAAGTGCCTGAAAATATGGCAGATACGAAAGAAGAGTGCGAAAGGGACGCGTGGGGCAAATCTTAATAATCGGACATTTTTCGGCATATATCACAAAACGACCGCCTCAGTTGGGGCGGTCGTTTGTGTATGGCAGCTATGCTGCGTTGATAGGGACTATGTCCGTTTTATTCCATCGTGTCCTCCATGGAGTCTCCGACGATCTTGCGGTAGAGCTCCTTCGGATCGGTAGCCTTGCGGATGATCTCATGCAGGTCTTCGATCTTGACGCGATCTTGGGCCATCGTGTCGCGGTGACGGATGGTAACACAACCGTCATTGAGTGTGTCGTGATCGACGGTGATGCAGAACGGCGTACCAACAGCATCCTGGCGGCGGTAACGTTTGCCGATAGAGTCTTTCTCATCGTAAGCGACCTTGAAGTCGAACTTGAGTTCGTTCATAATCTCGCGTGCTTTCTCGGGCAGACCGTCTTTCTTGACGAGCGGCATGATACAAGCTTTCACCGGTGCCAAAACTGCCGGCAGATGCAGTACCACACGGGTATCGCCGCCCTCAAGTTGTTGTTCTTCGTACGCAGAACACATGACACTGAGGAACATACGATCCACGCCGATAGAGGTCTCAATGACATACGGGGTGTAGGACTGGTTGAGTTCCGGATCGAAGTACTCGATCTTCTTGCCGCTGTATTTAGCATGCTGGCTCAGGTCGAAATTCGTACGGCTGTGGATACCCTCCACCTCCTTGAAACCAAACGGCATGAGGAACTCGATGTCCGTTGCAGCGTTCGCGTAGTGGGCGAGTTTGTCGTGGTCATGGAAGCGGTATTTCTCGTCGCCGAGACCGAGCGCTTTGTGCCATTTGAGGCGGAATTGCTTCCAGTGCTCAAACCATTTGAGCTCTGAACCCGGACGAACGAAGAACTGCATCTCCATTTGCTCGAACTCGCGCATACGGAAGATGAACTGACGGGCTACGATCTCATTACGGAAAGCCTTACCGATTTGGGCAATACCGAACGGAATCTTCATACGGCCGGTCTTCTGTACGTTGAGGAAGTTGACGAAGATACCCTGAGCAGTCTCCGGGCGAAGATAAATCTTCATTGCGCCGTCTGCCGTCGAACCCATCTCGGTTTGGAACATGAGGTTGAACTGACGCACGTCGGTCCAGTTGCGCGTACCGCTGATCGGGCAAACAATCTCTTCGTCCAGGATAATCTGCTTGAGTTCTGCTAAGTCGTTGTCGTTCATCGCCTTGGCAAAACGGGTGTGCAGTGCTTCGCGTTTGGCGATGTGCTCTTTCACGCGCTCGTTCGTGGCTTTGAACATCTCCTCGTCGAAACTCTCGCCGAAACGCTTGCGGGCTTTCTCGACCTCTTTGGCGATCTTCTCGTCGTACTTGGCAATCTGGTCCTCGATGAGTACGTCGGCGCGGTAACGCTTCTTGCTATCGCGGTTGTCAATCAGCGGATCGTTGAACGCGTCCACATGCCCCGAAGCCTTCCAGGTAGTAGGGTGCATGAAGATAGCGGCATCAATACCGACGATATTCTCATGCAGCAGCGTCATCGAGTTCCACCAGTAACGCTTGATATTGTTCTTCAACTCCACGCCGTTCTGACCGTAGTCATACACAGCGCCAAGACCGTCGTAGATCTCGCTGCTCGGGAAAACAAAACCGTATTCCTTGCAATGCGCAACGATCTTCTTAAATGTTTCTTCTTGTGTTTGTTGTGCCATATTACGTGTAATTTAGTATTCAAAACAAAAACGGGGACAAAGATACGACATTTTTTGCATATGTGCAAATAAATACATATTTTTCTTGAAAAATTTGTATAATTGATTTTTTTGTAGTACCTTTGCAGCGCAAAGGTTGTGCAGATAAATAAAACAAAATATAATGAGCAAGAAGGAAATTCAATTTAGTCTCGTGTACCGCGATATGTGGCAGAGTAGCGGTAAGTATGTACCGCGAAAGGACCAGCTGGCACGCGTGGCGCCCGTCATCATCGACATGGGGTGCTTTGACCGTGTGGAGACCAACGGCGGTGCGAGTGAACAAGTGAACCTGCTGTATGGTGAGAACCCGAATCAGGCGGTGCGTACGTTCACCAAGCCGTTCAATGAAGCAGGCATCAAGACCCACATGTTGGACCGCGGACTGAACGCGCTGCGTATGAACCCTGTGCCGGCGGACGTACGTCAGTTAATGTATAAGGTGAAGCACGCGCAGGGCGTGGATATCACCCGCATCTTCTGTGGCTTGAATGATCCGCGAAATATCATCCCGTCTATCAAATGGGCGAAAGAAGCCGGCATGACCGCGCAGGCAACCATGTGTATGACCTACTCGCCGGTTCATACCGTAGAATATTATGTCAACCTCGCCGAACAGCTCATTGAGGGCGGTGCGCAGGAGATATGTCTAAAAGACATGGCAGGAATCGGTCGTCCGACAATGCTCGGCAAGATTGTTGCGGCTATCAAAGCCAAACATCCCGATATCATCATTCAGTACCACGGTCATACAGGACCGGGATTCAGTGTCGCTTCGATGCTGGAAGTAGCCAAAGCCGGCGGTGACGTGCTCGACGTGGCAATAGAGCCGCTGTCATGGGGAATGGTTCACCCGGATGTGATAACCATTCAGGCTATGTTGCGCGAGGCAGGATTTCTGGTAAAGGACATCAATATGAAGGCCTACATGGAGGCACGTGCACTCACGCAGGAATTCATAGATGACTTCCTCGGTTACTGGATCGACCCGCGTAACAGCAAGATGACCTCGCTGCTCGTGGGTTGCGGCCTGCCGGGAGGAATGATGGGTAGTCTCATGGCGGATCTGAAGGGGCTGCATGCTGCTATCAACGCCAACCTTAAGAAGCGCGGTGAGAAGACGCTGAGTGAGGACGAATTGTTGGTTGAACTCTTCCAGGAAGTGCAGCGCGTGTGGCCGATGCTCGGTACTCCGTGTCTGGTAACTCCGTTCAGCCAATATGTGAAGAATGCAGCCCTAATGAATATCTTCAGCCGCTCGATGGGTGAGAAACCCTTCACGCGCATGGATCCGGCTATGTGGGGCATGATCCTCGGCAAGTCCGGCAAACTGCCCGGAACACTGGCGCCGGAGATCATCGAACTGGCGAAAGAGAAGGGCCTTGAGTTCTATACCGACGATCCGCAAGCCCTCTATCCGGATGAGTTGCCGCGCTTCATCAAAGAGATGAAGGAACTCGGATGGGACCGCGGACAAGACGACGAAGAGTTGTTCGAGTTCGCTATGCATGAGAAGCAGTATCGCGAGTACAAATCCGGTATCGCCAAAGAACAGTTCAACAAAGACCTCGCTGAACGCATGCTCAAGGCAGGCAAAGAAGTACCGGAGAAATTGCGTCAGTACTTGCCGCAGGCTCAGCCTTCAGCTGGGTCAGACCTGCATCAGCCATCAGATGATCTCGCAGCTGTCGCGATGGCACTACACCTTGCCCAAGGCAAACAGCATAAAGAAGGCATTATCGAACTGCCACGCGTTCATTCTACTGCATGGAATAATAAACATTATATGTTGAAATAGACCGCCCTATGGGCTAAAAGAATAAAGACCGCTTCTTTACTCTTTATTCCTTTAGTGAACAAAGTGAACGATCCTTAATCAAAAAAAATATGAAAAAGTACAATTTTAATGCGGGACCGAGTATTCTCCCGCAAGAAGTAATCAAACAAACCGCTGAGGCGGTCATCGATTTTCAGGGTGAGGGACTTTCTGTATTGGAGATTTCGCACCGTGCGAAGTATTTCCAACCGATCATGGACGAGGCGGAGGCATTGGTGAAAGAACTGCTGAATGTGCCGGAAGGTTACCGCGTCCTCTTCCTCGGTGGCGGTGCGAGCCTGCAGTTCTGCATGGTGCCGTTCAACCTCCTGGAGAAGAAAGCGGCTTACCTGAACACCGGTGTATGGTCGAAGAAAGCACTCAAAGAAGCCAAGGGCTTTGGCGAGGCTGTCGAAGTAGCGGCTAGCACAGATTCGATCCCTACTGACTATGAGATCCCGCAAGATGCAGATTATTTCCATATCACGACCAATAACACCATCTTCGGTACCGAGATCAATGATGACAAACTCGCAGAGATCTACCGCAAGAAAGGCAATGTGCCTTTGGTAGCCGATATGTCTTCGGATATTCTTAGCCGTCCGATTGATGTCAGCCAATACGACATTATCTACGGCGGTGCCCAGAAAAACCTGGCTCCGGCAGGTGTCACCTTCGTCATTATCAAAGAGTCTTGTCTCGGCAAAGTAAGCCGTTATATCCCGACGATGCTGAACTACCAGACCCATATAGACAATGGTTCTATGTTCAATACGCCTCCTGTACTGCCGGTTTATACGGCCGTGCTGACACTCCGTTGGCTCAAAGCAAATGGCGGCGTAAAATGGATTGAAGCACGCAACAAAGCCAAAGCAGATCTGCTCTATAAGTGTCTCGATGAGTCCAAACTGTTCATGCCGACCATCTCGAAGAAAGAGGATCGCAGCCGCATGAATATCTGCTTCGTCTTCAAACCCGGCTACGAGGACCTGCAGGACGACTTCTTTAAGTTCGCTACCGCAAAAGGCATGGTGGGTATCAAGGGACACCGTCTGGTTGGCGGTTTCCGCGCTTCCTGCTATAACGCGATGGACCTTGAGGGCGTTCAAGCACTCGTTGATTGTATCAAAGAATACGAGAAATTACACTAATTATGGGTTACTCTTATATTTTGCCTACGGATCGGCATCGGATACCGACTTCTACGGGCAAGACTATAGAACTCACTACATTGATTAAACCTATGAAAGTATTAGTAGCAACAGAAAAACCCTTTGCGAAAGTAGCCGTGGATGGTATTCGCGAAGTGGTGGAGGGCGCAGGTTATGAACTGGCGCTGCTTGAGAAATATACAGACAAAGCACAACTTCTGGAGGCTGTAGCTGACGCTGATGCATTGATCATCCGTTCAGATATTGTGGACGCCGCCGTGTTAGACGCAGCCAAACAACTGAAGATCGTTGTCCGTGCCGGTGCCGGTTACGATAATATCGACCTTGAAGCCGCTACCGCTCACAAGGTAGTAGCGATGAACACACCGGGTCAGAACAGCAACGCCGTTGCTGAACTGGCTCTTGGACTTATGGTTTACGCCGTACGTAATCTCTATAACGGCACTTCAGGAACCGAACTCAAGGGCAAGAAATTGGGTATTCATGCCTTTGGTAATGTAGGCCGAAACGTAGCGCGCATCGCGCAAGGCTTTGGAATGGATGTCTATGCCTATGATGCCTATTGTCCTGACGAGGCGATGACGGCCGCTAATGTGCATCCGCTGCATAGCGCAGAAGAGTTGTACAAGACTTGTGATATCGTATCTCTCCATATTCCCGCTACCGCAGAGACCAAGAACAGCATCAACCACGACCTCGTGAACCTCATGCCGAAGGGTGGTGTGCTCGTTAATACAGCGCGCAAAGAGGTCATTGACGAGGAAGGCCTGATAGCACTGCTGCAGGAGCGTACTGACCTGAAGTATATGACCGATATTATGCCGGTTGCAGATGCGAAGTTCCGTACGCTTTTCGAAGGACGCTACTTCGCAACACCAAAGAAGATGGGCGCACAGACAGCGGAGGCAAACATCAATGCCGGTATTGCAGCGGCAAAACAGATTGTGGACTTCATCAAGAATGGTAACACACGCTTCCAGGTGAATAAATGAGAAAAATCGTATTCATCATAATAGTTTTCCTTACCCTCCCTTTAGGGAGGGTTGGGGTAGGCTTTCTTTATGCGCTCCCTATGAATATATCATGCCCGGGCGCGCATGAGGTGGACGGCGTAGATACCTTGTTCTTCTTTGCCGACGAGATACATGTGCAATCGAAGATCGGGGCGGTAGATTGGTATGCCACGGCTACCGGCACACCGGTTCAAACCGGCTCAGAAGATTTCTATCCCGATGACGGCGGGTATTATATCGTCAAAAATGGGGTGGAATATAGTCCGTTCTATGTGTTCCGTTGCCAGACATCGGCTCTGCAAATGACAGTTGAAGCCAACTGCGATAATACCATCCTGCGTTTCACCGGCGATGTGAATCCCTACACCTATATCCGGCGCAACGGGACACGGGGTACGTATAAACGCAACTGCTCGGTAGAATATACCGCGCTGGCGTGGAATGGGACCGAATGGGCGGATTCAGCCGTCTTGACGACGGTAACCTTGTCCGAAGCCGTGCGCCTGCCGGCGATGTATACCGCAACGCCTGTTCAGTTATGTTACGATACCGATATCCGTGAGACCTTGGGTTTGGCTCCAGCATGCGTAGCAGGAGAACTGGTGGAAGACGATGTGACTGCAGTGGCTATGCAATTGACTT
>CADBVL010000056.1 GCA_902798015.1 uncultured Bacteroidales bacterium | reverse complement strand
CCCAAAGCAGAGGACGCAGAGTAATAATCGTAAATCGTAAATCGTCAAATCGTAAATTACTATGGCTGTAACATTAGCAGATATCAAGAAATTGCGTGACATCACCGGTGCCGGTATGATGGACGTAAAGAAAGCCTTGGAAGAGGCTAACGGCGACTTCGAAGTAGCAAAAGACCTCCTCCGTAAGCGCGGACAGGCTATCGCTGCAAAGCGTAGCGACCGTGAGGCTTCCGAGGGCTGCGTGCTCGCGAAAGTAAAAGGTAATTTCGGCGCTATCGTTGGCGTGAAATGCGAGACCGACTTCGTGGCTAAGAACGAAGATTTCGTAGGTATGGTGAAACTCATCCTCGACGCCGCTCTGGATAACAAAGTGAAATCGGGTGAGGAACTCAAGAACCTCAAGATTGGTAACTTCACTGTTGCTGAAATCATCACCGAGCGCTCGGGTGTAACCGGCGAGAAGATGGAGTTGGCTGACTACGCTTGCCTCGAGGCTCCCGTAGTAGATGCTTACAACCACCTTGGTAACAAACTCAGCTCGCTCGTTGCTGCTAACGAGGGCGCTGACAAAGAGACCGTTCACGGCATTTCGATGCAGGTAGCTGCAATGAGCCCGATTGCTCTTGACGCTGATCACGTTGCTGAGGACGTTAAGAAACATGAGCTCGAAGTAGCCGTTGAAAAAACCAAACAAGACGAGATCAACAAGGCTGTTGAGAACGCAATCCGTAAAGCAGGTATCAACCCCGCTCACGTGGACAGCGATGACCATATTGAGTCCAACCAGGCTAAGGGATGGATCACAGCTGAGCAGGCTCAACTCGCTCGCGAGATCCGCGCTAATGTTGCGAAGGAGGCAGAGGCTAACCTCGCTAACCAGGCTAAGAAGATTGAGATGATCGCACAAGGTCGTCTGGGCAAGTTCCTCAAAGAGAACACCCTCGTGGAGCAAGCTTACATCATGAGCGAATCCAAAGAGCTCGTGAAGGATATCCTCAAAGCAAAAGGCGTGCAAATCATTGATTTCCGCCGCATCACATTATCCGCTGAATAATGAAAACATTTTGGAAGATATGTGGATGGGGAGCGCTAGTAATAGTGCTCCTCTTTGCATTGATACTGGCTGTTGCATCACCGGTAGCCAAGTACATCATCAATAACAAAGGCAACGAACTCATCGGCCGACAAATGCACGTGGAGCGCGTCATCATCAATCCGTATTGGGGCGGTGTATCCATCAACGGCTTTGAATGTAAGGAAACAAACGGAGAAACGAACTTCATTTCGTTCGATCATCTCTACGTTCAGATCGCCTATCCGCAACTGCTTGTCAAGACGGTAAAGCTGCGTGCTATCCACCTTGACGGATTCAACGGACAAGTGCTCAAGAGCAACGACAAAGTCAATTTCTCGGACATTATCGAGCGCTTCTCCCAAAAGGATTCTGTGCCCGTGGATACTGCGAAGAGTGCATGGACGGTTAGTTTGAAGGATATTCGAATAAACAACAGTAATATTCGTTACCGCGATGTAGTGAGTGACAAACAATGGAAATTGGAGGATCTCACGTTGCGCGTGCCCGGACTATATTTCGACAACACGCAGACGAACGCCGGTATCGAATTTGGTCTGCCGACAGGCGGTCGGGTGGGTATTGTTGCCGGCATGAAACTGCAATCGAACCGCTATGCGGTGAAGCTGAATCTGTATGATGTCCACACGGATGTCGTGTTGCCGCTGGTACAAGACTATCTGGATGTGACCGGTTTGGGCGCCAAGATAAATGGTTCGCTGCATGTGGACGGTAGTTTGGATGTGATCTCCAATATCCTGCTAACAGGAAACCTTTCCCTGTCAGGTTTGAGTCTGCGCGACTCGCATAAGGATGAGGTTGCAGCGCTGGATGAGCTGCGTCTCGCAATCAGCAGAGGAGATGTAGCGCAGAATACATATATTCTTGACAGTCTGACGATAAGCGGACTGACAGCCAACTATGAGGTGCATGAAGGATGGACGACCCTGACACGCCTGATGAAGAGCAAACAGGAAGTGCAGGAAGAGATGGCGGACAGCGCGGCAACGGATTCCTTGGAGATACCTATCGAAGTAGAGAAACCAAAGACTACAAAACCGCTTGTATGGATGGCCAAACGTGTAACGCTTACCGGACATGATATCAGTTACCACGACTATTCGAAGAAGCATGACTGGAGTTATGCTATCCAGACACTGCGCGTGGAAGGTCAGAATGTAGCGAGCAATGGTCGTAACAGCATCAAACTGCATGCTACATTGCCCAACGACGGCTCGATTAACTTGGATTTCAAGGGAGGTTTGGACCTCAAGAATCAGGATACGCAGGCGAATCTTAAGGTGCGCGGTGTGCATATTGAGGATTTCAGTGCTCTTTGCCGCAATTATACCGGCTATCCGATAGACGGAGGTATGCTGACTATTGACAGCCATCTTGACATTGAGTCTGCTAAGCTGAATGGTACAAATCGTATTGAGATTGATCATCCGAGGGTAGGCAGAAAAGAGAGGTTCTCCAAAGCACCGTACAAGAATATCCCTGTGCGTTTGGGATTCCAATTGTTGACATCTGCGCAGGATATCATCGTGGTGGATGTGCCGTTGACAGGAGACGTGACAAATCCCAAGTTCAGTCTGAGGAAAGTAATCAGCCGCGCGTTACTGAAAGTGTTTTTCGGTCCGCTGATGGGCGTGAATGACCGCAATAAATCAGTGAATGAGGCGGAATTAAGAGAGATGCGGGAGTTGTTAGGCGAAGACTCTGTATCACTCGGCAATGATACGGTGAGCAATCTCGCGGCAGACGTCGCAATGACCGCAGGGGACAGCACTCGTCTCGCCGAAATAAGCGAGTAGCACCTGTTCTCGGCAGAACTGATTCTGCTCGGCGTACTCAACCATCGCTTTGAGTTGTTCCGCAAAGAGTTTCTGACGATCATCGTAGATAGAGGGAGAGAGGTAGATATCTGCCTCTCTTTCTTTTGTTATCGTCAAACAGCATCCCACGCTCCGCGGAATATAAGTGATGATACCTCGTTGGGCCAAAGAAACAAGAATCTCGTGGTCCTCTTGTTTATCTGCCTCGCGCACGTATTGGAGGTCGGTGAATATTCCCGAATACTGACGCATGAGACGGTCGAGTAACTCAATCTGTGCGGATGAGAGTTCGTATTCTCCTAACTGCGCGCGGGGAACACGCAAGCACACGCGCGGTTGTGTTTCGTATTCCTCTTGAAAATCGATGTATCCCGCCTGAGTCAATAGATGCAGGGCGGAGTAGGTTTGTATGACCGGAAGATGCATGACGTGACACAACTGGTCCATGTGCAACGTAAAACGATGCCCCAAACCGCTACCTGCACCGACCTGCAAAAAGTCCATGGTCTTGTGATAAACCTGCTCCACGAATTCTTTGGGAGGGTAGGTGTCTACTACGCGCTTGCGGGCCTTTGCTTTGTCTTCATCGTTATAGAGCAACACCGCGTAAGCCGTCTTCCCGTCGCGCCCGGCACGCCCCGCTTCCTGATAATAACTCTCTAAATGCGATGGCAGGTCATGGTGAAGCACAAGTCGTACATCCGGCTTGTCGATACCCATCCCGAAAGCATTTGTTGCAACAATAACGCGCGTACGTCCTTCTTTCCACGCTTCCTGTCGTTCATTACGTTCGCGGGTAGTCAGTCCGGCATGGTAGAATTCGGCACTCTCGCCGTTAGCCGCCAGCCATTCGGATAACTCTTGGGCGCGTTTGCGGTTGCGCACATAGACGATGGCAGAACCGGGTACTTTGGAAAGTATATGTGCTATCTGCTCTGGTTTATTGTCCGTACGGCGCACGATATACTGAAGGTTTTCGCGGCGGAAGGACATCTTCAGTACGTTTGGTTCACGGAAACCTAAACGGCGTTGTATGTCTTCTACGACAGCCGGAGTAGCAGTCGCTGTAAGTGCCAAGACCGGTATTTCCGGCAGCAATCCCCGTACGGCTGCGATATTCAGATATGAGGGACGGAAGTCATAGCCCCATTGTGAGATACAATGCGCCTCATCAACGGCAATCAGTCCGATAGGCAAGTCTTGCAAACGTTTGCGAAATTCCTCGCTCTCCAATCGTTCCGGAGAACAATAGAGGAAATGGTACGGTCCGAAAAGGCAGTTATCCAAAGCAGCACGCTGTTTGTCGAAACTCTGCCCCGTATATACAGCCTCCGAAAAGATGCCGCGTGCCTGTAGGTTCGCCACTTGGTCGCGCATGAGCGCAATGAGCGGTGTGATGACGAGGCATAAGCGTTTCTCCGGATTTTCACTTCCCATCACGAGGGCTGGAATCTGGAAACAGAGACTCTTTCCTCCTCCGGTAGGCATCAGGGCTAACGTATCGCGGTGCGCTAATACAGAATCGATGATTTCCGCCTGTAAAGGACGAAAATCATCGTATCCGAAAAACTTATGTAATGCCTCCTTCGGGGTCATAAATGACAAACGAAAAATGTCAAATACGTGTCAAGGCGTCCTTGACGCGTTTAATCGTCTCTTCTTTTCCGAGAACGTCGGTGATGGCCCATATATGCGGACCGCGTGCAGCGCCTACAAGGCAAATACGGAAGGCATTCATCACGATACCTACGCCGTATTCTTTGGCGGCGATCCAATTCATAACGATGTTGTCGAGAGTCTCTGCGTCCCAGGAAGGAACACCTTCGAGCACTTCGAGCAACTCGGTCATGTGACGCGGTGAATCCTCTTTCCAGCGTTTCGCCAAGGATTTTTCGTCATACTCCGTAGGAGCCACAAAGAAGAAATTGGTTTGTTCCCATAGCTCGGGAACGAAGTTTACGCGGTCTTTGGTAAGGCCGATCACTTGAGCGACCATCTTCATGTCCGGATAGTTAATGCCATGTGCCGCGAGGGTAGGCAGGAACATCTCTGCCAATTCCTCATTGCTACGTAACTGCAGGTACTGATGATTGAACCATTTACCCTTCTCGTAGTCAAATTTGGCACCAGCCTTGGATACGCGGTCTAACGAGAACTCCTTGATCAGTTCTTCCATGGTGTATAACTCTTGATCTCCTGTGCCGTGCCAGCCGAGCAATGCCAGAAAGTTAATCACAGCCTCCGGAAGATAGCCGCTCTCGCGGTAGCCAGAAGAAACCGTTCCGTCTTTCTGGTTGTGGAACTCCAACGGGAAAACAGGGAAACCGAGACGATCGCCATCACGTTTGCTGAGTTTGCCGTTTCCGTCAGGTTTGAGCAACAAAGGCAAGTGCGCAAACTCCGGCATCGTGTCTTGCCATCCGAATGCACGGTAAAGCAACACATGCAATGGAGCGGAAGGTAACCACTCTTCACCACGGATAACATGACTAATCTCCATCAGGTGGTCATCTACGATGTTGGCAAGGTGGTAGGTGGGCAGATCGTCTGCGGACTTATAGAGCACCTTGTCATCTAAAATATTGCTGTTAATCACCACTTCACCGCGAATCAAGTCATGTACATGTACGTCCTCGTTGGGCTCTACTTTGAACCGGACAACATATTTTTCTCCTTTTTCAACCAGTGCTTGCACCTCTTCGGCAGGCATAGTCAGTGAGTTCCGCATCTCCATACGTGTGCGGGCATCATACTGAAAATTAGATATCGTTGCGCGCTTCGCCTCAAGTTCTTCCGGCGTATCAAATGCAATATACGCATGTCCGCTGTCAAGCAGTTGCTTTACGTACTGATGATATATCTCACGGCGCTCACTCTGACGATAAGGTCCATGTTCTCCGATGGCTTCAATCTTGCCGTTATGCATGCGAAGACCTTCGTCAATGCCTATACCGAGCCAGTCGAGGGCTTCGAGGATGTATTCCTCTGCTCCGGGCACGAAGCGTGTACTGTCCGTATCCTCGATACGAAGCAACATGTCTCCGCCGTGCTGACGAGCAAAAAGATAATTATACAAGGCAGTGCGCACACCGCCAATATGCAACGCGCCTGTCGGACTCGGCGCAAAGCGAACTCTTACTCTTCTTTCCATATGTTGTTTTTTCTAATATATCTCTACAATTTCGCGTTTCAGGCGGCGGGTGATTTGGGACGGCTTAAGGGGCTTGACATCCTGTGTCTGAAGTCCCGTGACACGCTGCGTAGCCTTGATAACCAAAGGAATCTCGGCTTTCTTGGAACCCAAGATAAAGGCATTGACAAGCATATTTTTTTCCAGAGTATAGACCTGCCCATCACGACGTTGGTAAATGGTATTTAAGTCAATATTGCCGCGTAGTTTCTTCAGGCGAAATTTCTCTATATCTTGGTCGTTCATGTTTACGAGATTTAACATCTGTAACTGTTCCGCATTCAGTTTGATTCCAAAGGGAATGGTCACCTTTACTTCTGCGTGCTCTGAGAAACGACGCACGGAGTAGGTACGCGAGTCCACAATATAATGGCGCTGAAAGGTCATCTTGAAGCATCCAAGGTATTTGCTGACAGTCTGTGTGTGCGTGAGTACGGTCTCGCCTTCGGACTCATTGCTGACAGTCCAGTGACGGAGGTCGTTCATCGCCTGCTCAAAGTCGAAACGCATATTCCCCATCGCAAAGAGTGCGCGGTGCACAACAACTCCGGAATCCACGGCATTGGCGGCCTTGCGCATGTAGTTGTTTGGTGTGCCGGCCGGTGCTTTGCTCTGTCTCTCCATACGTTCCAGGGCATCGGAGGCCAGAATAGAATCCGCTTGCGCACGTTTCTGCGCATCGAAGAAACGCTTACAGAAACGACCTTGGAACTGCACCGAGTCACGTCCGTCTCTGCATTTCTCCGGCATCACCACGATATTGGCAATCATCTGCTCCATGCCCCACGTACTTCCTTCAGAAAGCATACGCACGTCGCTTACCACCTGGTATTGGGCATTATCATCAGGAAATTCCTCTTCGAGTTTTACAAAAACGGAATGCAGCAGAATAGCCATTTGCTTGCGCTTGTTCCTTTGCTTGCTGGCTTTTGCGGCCACGACAGTCTCTTCGAGTGCGATAGGTTGCTCCTTGAGTGTGATGGTAGAGACTAACGTGTCATTGGCGCGCAGTAATAGCAACGGCAGGCTCAACTTCTCATATCCGATAAAGGAGAAGATAACTTCGCTATTGTCCGGTAGGTCAGCTTCAAATGCAAAGAAGCCGTCGTTATTGGTAGCGGTACCAACCTCCGGCTTAGCCTCCGGATACACGGTCGCGTAGGGGATTGGCTGCCCGTTTTGGTCCACGACACGACCTTGATAGGCCATTATAAGGGATAATATCAGTAGCAAAGTTTTCATAATTGGCTGCAAAGGTACGAAAATATTTGCATATATGCAAAAAAAAGTGTAACTTTGCAGCCGTTTTTGAGAAAATGGATAAACCCGTAGTCATATTAGCTATCGAATCAAGTTGCGATGATACCTCATCGGCCGTCATCGTGGACGGAGTGTTGCGGAGTAATGTCATCGCTTCGCAAAAGGTTCATGAAGAATACGGCGGAGTGGTTCCGGAACTGGCCAGTCGCGCCCATCAGCAGAACATCCTGCCGGTGGTTGATACCGCTCTTAAGCGTGCCGGAGTGAGTAAAGAAGACCTCTCGGCAATCGCTTTCACACGTGGTCCCGGCCTTTTGGGCTCGTTGCTCGTTGGCACTTCTTTTGCAAAAGGGCTTGCCCTCTCGCTTAATATCCCGATTATTGATGTGAACCATCTCCAGGGACATGTCTTGGCGCATTTTGTGGAGGATGGTACAGGTCTTCCGCATCCCACTTTCCCGTTTCTTTGCCTATTGGTCTCCGGTGGTAACAGTCAAATAGTGCTTGTACGTGCGTACAATGATATGGAGATCATCGGTCAGACGATCGATGATGCGGCTGGCGAAGCCTTTGATAAATGCGCCAAGGTCTTAGGACTGCCTTATCCGGGTGGACCATGGATAGACAAACTCGCAAAAGAAGGGGATGCCGGTAAGTATCCTTTTGCCAAACCCAATATCCCGAACTACGACTACTCTTTCTCCGGGCTTAAGACCTCCTTCCTCTATACGCTGCGGGACATGCTCAAAGCGCATGACGTAACGACGATAGACGAGTTGGCGGAACGAGTACCGCATCTACGTGAGGACATGTGTGCATCGCTGCAGGCAACGGTAGTCGATATCCTCATGCGCAAACTCAAGAAAGCAGCGAAAGACTTAGGTGTCAGCCAGGTGGCTGTCGCCGGCGGTGTGAGTGCCAACAGTGCGTTGCGTCAGGCCTTCGTGGACTATGGGAAGAAGTATCATTGGGAGGTATTCATTCCGCCATTCTCGTTCACGACCGATAATGCCGCCATGGTTTGTCAGGCGGGCTATTTCAAGTACTTGGACCGTGATTTCTGCGCTATAGATGAGGTTCCATACGCCAAAACACAAATCTAAATGTCCAATCTTCGATCTCAAATATCCAATTTCCAATTACGGCTTAAGCCGTATTCTGACGTTATCATCTTTATGGTGACGCTCCTTGTGGCGAACTATGCCTGGAAATGGACGATGGTTGGGGACGAGAACGGAGACAGCGTGACTTGGTTCGGAATGGACATCACCGCGCCTTTTGAATTCATGGCTTGTCATATCGCTTCGGTGGTTTATTGGCTGGTGTCTCTCTTCCGCGACACAGCCTACATGACCGATGAGCATACCATCCGTTTTGCTTCCGGAACAGGCACCACTATTATATGGGGGTGTACAGCTCTTAAACAGAGTTTTATATGGCTCTGCCTCATCCTTACTGTCAAGTCCTCTACAGTGACTTCCGGAGAAGCGTTATGGTTGAAGAAACTATGGTTTATCCCCTTTGGATGGGTGTGCTGTTATTTGTTTAATATCCTGCGGATATTCCTCATTGCACTCTTCATCGAGCATCATCCGGAATGGTTCCATCTGCTGCACGAGTTGTATCTCCTGTTAATAAGTCAGGAATATCGTTTCCGGTCTCTTGTTCCGGATAGACAATCATGTAACTGTGATTGCTGAAGAACCGTCCTAACATGTCCGGAATCTGCTCGAAGAGCGGGTTGAAGGATGGAGTGGAGGGGCGCGCATTAACCATCACAATCATGTCGTCCTGAGCCATCTGCTTGGCAATCATCAGTACATCTTCCCAATCTTCCATCTCTCTATACGAAGCTCGCAGGAACTTACCTTTGCGGCGACAGAGGGCCTGAATGGTCTTCTGCGTGTCCTCGTTAGTAAAGAAGATTACACGCGCACCGATCTGGCTGCTTAGACGGCGTATCAATCCGAAGCACGAGATGAAGTCATGTTCTTTCTCTGCGTAACGCGGAACGGCTACAAGAATACGCGAGATGGTATTGATGGGTTGGGCGGGATGATAGATGATAGCCGCTTTTCTCTGACTGTTCACCAACTGCTGTGCATCAGACCAGTCGGACTCGTTGGAGAAATCCGGTGTGTGCAGTTCGGCTAACTCACTCAGTTCGCGTAACTCATAATGCCGGTTCTCGGCAACCGTCAGCAACAACCAACTGTTATCCGTCTTGTCGGCTTCCAAACGTGCCTGTTCTTGCAGAGCAAGAATCTTCGCCGCGTACTCCGTTACAAACGATGCCGAAGTGCAGAGCACGAGTATCATCAGCACTGCTGCATTCAGGATCTCGGCATTGAAGATACCTGTCTCGTAGCCGATGGTGACGATGGCCAGCGTGCCGGCTGCTGTCGCATGAGTCAAACCGAACATCAACAGACGTTCCGGACGTTGCAAGCCGAAACTGACTTGCGCTAACCAGGAGGCGATCCATTTGCCGGCCAGCTTCGTTGCTATCATCACCAACGCGATGATAATTGTTGCCCATCCGCTCCAAAGGAGCGAGACATCAATCATCATGCCTACTCCTAACAGGAACAGCGGTACGAAGAGGTTGTTGCCCACGAAGTTGATTCGTTGCATGACAGGGCTGAGGTTGGGGACTAATCTGTTGAGAGCCGCTCCGCATACGAAGGCACCCAGGATGCCTTCCAGCCCGGCCCATTCGGCCATCCATGCGGAGAAAACCATCAGCGTCATCACAATCAGAAAACCACTCGTTGCATCCGACCAACGCTTGAAGAACCGTTGGGCTATGAACGGGAAGACGAGCAGAATGTTCAGCAGGGTGATGGCGATGCGGGATGCCTGCCGCCAGAAACTCAGGTCGTCTGTATAGACGTAATGGCTCTTGAGATATGCGAGCACGAGAAGCGAGAGAGTGATTGTCAGCATAGTACCACCGATGGCGATATTTGCCGCTGAGTTTTTCTGTACGCCATAACGGCTGATGATAGGATAGGTCATCAGGGTGTGACTGCCGTACATCGCGCCGAGCAATGCACTTGTCACCCAGTTGAAACCCAACAGCAGACTTGTCGCTAAACCCAATACAAACGGGAAGATAAAAGAGTAGAAACCGAAAACGATAGCATTATTGCGTTGCTGCCGGAAATCATTGACGTCCACTTCGATACCGGCCTGTAACATGATATAAAGCATGCCGATTTTCCCTAACGTCTGGATAGACGTGCCGCTGTGGATCAGTCCGAAACCGTAAGGGCCGACCAAGATGCCGACAATGATAAATCCCACAATACTGGGAATACGAATCTTACGGCATACCATCGGCACCAATAAGATCGTCGCTAATACAAGCGCAATAATCGCAAGCGGGTTCGTTATCATAAATCTCAAATCCTAAATCCTAAATCCTAAATATACTTCCCTGTAATGCTTTTTTTATTACGGCGTATGTCCTCAATGGTTCCTTCCGCAACAATCTGTCCGCCGCCTCGTCCTCCTTCCGGTCCTAAGTCAATGATTCGGTCGCAGGCACGAATGACATCTGTGTTATGCTCAATGATAACCACGGTGTTGCCTTTGTCCACTAACCGGCGCAGCACGTTAATCAGCACTCGGATGTCTTCAAAATGCAGACCTGTAGTGGGTTCGTCAAGGATATATAAGGTCTTGCCTGTTGATGGTCTTGACAGTTCTGTGGCTAATTTGATACGCTGACTCTCTCCTCCGGAGAGGCTGGTCGAGGACTGGCCGAGTTTGATGTAACCGAGTCCTACGTCCTGTATGGTTTTGATTTTTCGCAAGATAGTGGGTTGCGCCTCGAAGAACTCCACGGCTTGGTTCACCGTCATGTCCAGTACATCTGCTATATTCTTTCCTTTGAACCGCACTTCCAGTGTCTCGCGGTTGTACCGTTGCCCGCCGCAAACCTCACATGGCACATATACATCCGGCATGAAATGCATCTGTATCGTCTTATAGCCGTTACCTGCGCATTCCTCGCACCGTCCGCCTTTGGCATTGAACGAGAACCTGCCGGCCTTCCATCCGCGTATCTTCGCTTCCGGTAACTGTGCAAACAGTTCGCGGATATCATTGAACACGTTGGTGTAGGTCGCCGGATTGGAACGAGGTGTTCTGCCTATAGGTGCTTGATCTACATTGATGACCTTGTCGATATATTCGACACCTTCGATGCTTTTGTATGGTAACGGCTGTGCCTTGCTGCGGTAGAAACGCTGGCTGAGAATGGGGTAGAGCGTCTGGTTGATAAGCGAACTCTTGCCGCTGCCACTCACACCCGTCACACACACCATCTTTCCTAACGGAATGCGCGCTGTCACGTTTTTGAGGTTGTTTCCCGTGCAACCGCTTAGAGTTATATATTTTACATTGTCTTCTTTTAACTCTCCAACTTCTTTCGATTTTAAACTTTCAACTTTCAACTTGCCGTTGAGGTATTGCGCCGTCAGCGTATCTGTTTTCAGTAAATCATCCGGTGTGCCGCTAAACAGCACGTTTCCTCCCAGACGGCCGGCTTTGGGACCTATATCGACTATCCAGTCCGCCTCACGCATGATCTGCTCGTCATGTTCTACCACGATGACGGAGTTGTTCATGTCGCGTAACTCTTTCAGACTTGTGATGAGTCGCTGGTTGTCACGTTGGTGTAAGCCGATACTCGGCTCGTCAAGGATATAGAGTACATTCACCAAACGACTGCCGATCTGTGTGGCCAAACGGATACGTTGGCTCTCGCCGCCAGACAGACTCTCACTACTGCGGTTTAGACTAAGATAACTCAGTCCTACGGACTGCATGAATCTCAGACGACCGATGATCTCTTTGATGATTGGTTCGGCGATAGCTTTCTGCTTGTCCGACAAGTCCGGCAAACTCGATATGTCCGACAGCACTTGAATCAGTTCGTCGATATCCATGTTCGTGAGGTCGGAAATGGAGTATTTGCCGAATTTGTAACTCCGCGCTTCCTTATTCAGTCGCAGTCCGTGACATTCCGGACACTCGACCCATTCGTCCTTGTCAGACTCTTCCGCATCTTCAGAGAACTCCGACAAACGCTCCCACCAGTTGTCTTCACGAATGGCGTCATCTATTTCGTCTTTGGTACTTGGTACTTCGTCACTTCGTACTTTTCCTAATCCTTTGCAGCACGGACACCAACCTGACGGGCTGTTGAACGAAAAAGTATGCGGAGCGGGTTCGGCATAACTCAATCCAGTCTCCGGGCACATCAGGTTCCGGCTCAGGAACCGGACTTCTGAAGGCTGATCGCTTTCTACAATCATCATAATGCCGTTGCCTTGTGTCATAGCCTTGTCAACGGACTGCCGCAGTCGGCGCGCATCATTAGGCGTAGCGTCACCATTGAGCGATGCGCTCATTTCTTCATTTTTCTTTACTTTCAACCGGTCCACCACCACTTCGATGTCATGCATCTTGTAGCGGTCCAGTTTCATGCCCTGAGTGATTTCTTGTACCTCGCCGTCCACGCGTACATGGACAAAACCTTTCTTGCGGATGGTTTCGAATAACTCCTTGTAGTGTCCTTTGCGCCCCCTCACTAACGGCGCCAATATCAAGATCTTCTTTCCCGCATATTCCCGCACAATCAGGTCTATGATCTGCTCGTCCGTGAATTTAATCATCGGCTTGCCGGATAGATGCGAATAGGGTGTTGCAGCTCTTGCAAACAATAGTCGCAAGAAATCGTACACCTCAGTAACAGTTCCGACGGTGGAGCGGGGATTCTTGGAAGTGGTCTTCTGATCGATGGAAATGACAGGACTGAGACCGGTGATTTTATCGACATCAGGGCGTTGCATCTGGCCGATAAAACCACGTGCGTACGACGAGAAAGTCTCCATGTACCGGCGTTGACCTTCCGCGAAGATGGTATCGAAGGCCAAAGAGGACTTACCCGAACCACTGAGACCGGTGATGACCGTCAGTCGTTTTCGGGGAATGGACACATTGATGTTCTTCAGGTTATGCACCCGTGCGCCTATAACTTCTATGTTGCCTTCGTTAATCAAATCTCCAATCGTCCAATCTCCAATTAACCTTTCAGGGCTTTGATCGCTTCTTCGATGGAGGCAATACGGCTCTCTGCATCGGCCTTCTTCTTGCGCTCCAACTCTACAATCTCAGGTTTGGCGTTCTGTACGAAGCGTTCGTTGCCCAGTTTAGCCATGACGCCGCGCAGGAAACCCTGTTGGTGAGCAAGATCTGCCTCTAATTTCTTGAGCTCTTCCTCTACATTGATGAATTGATCCATCGGAATAGCGAACTCCGTGGTACCTACGATGAATTTCGCGCAGTTGCCGCTGACATCTGAAAGCTGATGGCTGATTTCTACATTGGCGAGTTTATCCACAAGGGCGTTCAACTCTGCCGGTGAGATAAGCGTAAGGCGTTCTTTCTGCGGGATATTCTTCGACGCACGGATATTACGTACACCGGCGATGATCTGTTTCAGGGTCTCTACATCGGAGAGAATATCATCGCTCTCTCCCTTTATGGAGGGTTTGGGTAGGCTTTCTGTCATTATACTCTCTCCTTCTTTGCGTTCGTAGAGGTTCTGCCAGAGTTCCTCGGTGATGAACGGCATGAAGGGGTGGAGCAGTACGAGCAAACGCTCGAAGAACGCAAGAGTTGCTTCGTACGTAGCGCGGTCAATGGGTTGCTGGTACGCGGGTTTGATCATCTCTAAATACCAACCGCTGAACTCATCGCAGTAGAGTTTGTAGATCTCCATCAAAGCCTCGGAGAGACGATATTTGCTGAAGAGGTCTGCGATCTCTGCGGCGGTCTTGCTCAGTTGGGCATC
>CADBVL010000055.1 GCA_902798015.1 uncultured Bacteroidales bacterium | reverse complement strand
GGCACAGAAATACGGTAACCTGTTCCAGATGTATGAGAAGATCGTGGACGAGAACCCGTACGAGAACCCGATGATGATCTTCCCGGCTATCCACTACACGATGGGTGGTATCTGGGTGGACTACGAGCTGCAGACGACCGTCAAGGGTCTGTTCTGTATCGGTGAGGCGAACTTCTCCGACCACGGTGCAAACCGCCTCGGTGCTTCGGCGCTGATGCAAGGTCTGGCAGATGGTTACTTCGTACTGCCGTACACCATCCAGAACTACTTGAGCGACCAGATCGGCGTTCCTCGTATGTCGACCGACCTGCCCGAGTTCGCAGAGGCAGAGAAAGCCGTTCAGGACAAGATCAACAAACTGATGGCTATCCAAGGTAAACGCTCGGTTGACTCGATCCACAAAGAGCTCGGTCTCATCATGTGGGACTTCGTCGGCATGGGACGTACTGCAGAAGGCTTGAAGGAAGGTATCAAGAAGATTGACGCCATCAAGAAAGAGTTCTGGACCAACGTCTATATCCCGGGTGAGGCTAACAGCCTGAACAACGAGTTGGAGAAAGCGCTCCGTCTTGCAGACTTCATCGAGATCGGTCGTCTGATGGCGGTGGATGCACTCCATCGTGAGGAGTCTTGCGGTGGTCACTTCCGCGAGGAATACCAGACGCCGGAAGGTGAAGCACTCCGTCAGGACGACAAGTTCTCGTATGTTGGCTGCTGGAAATACATGGGTGAGGACCAAGAACCGCAACTCATCAAGGAGCCGCTGGATTACGAGTTTACCGAGAGAAAGACCCGTAACTACAAGAATTAATCTCTAAACATTAAACTTTAAACATTCAACTTTAGAATATGGATCAATACATTGATATTAAGGTTCGCGTTTGGAGACAGGCGGGACCTAAAGCACAAGGTCATTTTGAAACCTATGACCTGAAGCACGTCTTCCAAGGTGCTTCGTTCTTGGAGATGATTGATATTCTCAACGAGCAACTCGTTGCGGAGCATAAAGACCCTGTTACCTACGATCACGACTGCCGTGAGGGTATCTGTGGTATGTGCTCTATGTATGTCAACGGTCACCCGCACGGACCTGACAGCGCCATCACGACCTGCCAGCTCCACATGCGTAAGTTCAAAGACGGCGAGACCATCACTGTGGAGCCGTGGCGTAGCCGTGCGTTCCCGGTAATCAAAGACCTCATGGTCGATCGTGGCGCGTATGACAAGATCATGCAAGCCGGCGGTTTCGTATCGGTTAACACCGGCGGTGTACCTGACGCAAACGCCATTCCTATTCCGAAGCCTATCGCTGACGAAGCTATGGACGCTGCTTCCTGTATCGGTTGCGGCGCATGCGCTGCGGCTTGTAAGAACGGTTCGGCAATGCTCTTCGTGGCGGCTAAGGTTAGCCAGCTCGCACTCCTGCCGCAAGGTAAGATTGAGGCGGCTGCCCGCGCGAAAGCCATGGTGGCTAAGATGGACGAACTCGGTTTCGGTAACTGCACCAACACCGGTGCTTGTGCTGCCGAGTGCCCGAAATCCGTCAGCCTCGCGAACATTGCGCGTCTGAACCGCGAGTTCCTGGCTGCTAAGTTCAAAGACTAAACGCGTTCGCCTTTGGCGAAGATAGCCCGGGGGAGGTTGGTCCCTCCCTCGGTGCACAAAGACTTATCTCTCAAATTACCCTATGATGAAAAAGATTACTACTTTCTTCCTCGTGCTGACGGCAATGCTGATGACAGTAACCGTTCATGCACAAACGGAAATCACCTGTGCCGAGGCGCGGGAGTACGCCTCAAGTGTGTCAGCCAATAATGTGTTATATAACGATGGAGCTACCTACGTCATGCAAGGCTACGTGACCGCTATTCAAACGGCATGGAGTTCCTCATGGAAGAATGTATCTTTCTGGATTGCAGATACCGAAAACGGTGGAAAGGTGATTCAGGCTTACCGCTGCGTCGCGAACACCCAGGACGAGGCGCCTAACGTAGGCTCATTGGTGCGTGTAACCGGCCAACTGACAAGGTATAATTCCACGCCCGAAGTGGCTGCGGGCTGCACATGTGAGATACTTTCCAATACCGAACCGCCGACGAACCTCGGCGAAAAGACCATTGAGGAGTTTATTAACCTGGCGAACACTAAAGATACGTGTATTTTAAGGGGTGTCGTAACCGAGATTGTTAGTTCGCAGTACGGCAATTTCCATATGGACGATAACACGGCGAGTGTCTATGTCTATGGCTTGTCCAGAGACGCAGCCGGTAACTCGTTAACCTTCAGTTCGTTGGGTATCGAGGTGGGAGACACGGTGAAGTTGTCGGGTATCTATCAGTTGTACGGCTCCACGCACGAGGTCACCAGCGCTCGCTATATTAGTCATGCCAAACCTGTAGAACCGCAGGAAGAGGAGTATAATATAGACTTCGCTACTTCGTTTGCAACCGGATGGGACGCTTGGATAGGCAAGACGGTTACCTTCACAAACGATTTCGTTTATTGCGATACATGGAATAACACGATTGCTCCCTCCCGTATCCGCAACGCCGAAGAGTACGGCGAAGAGGGTAGTGATGCATACAATGCCGCCTTGGCGAAACAGGCCATTGACAGCTGCCACCTTCTCGGTTATACGATTCCGTGGCAAACCTACCGAACCGGAACACTGGTACGTGGGCTCAAAGCCTATATTCCCGCCGCTAACCAACTGCAGGCAGTGAACGTTCCTGAACTCATCAATAATAACTTACCTACGGAGCGGCCGGACCTGGGCGAACCAGATTTGGTCATCGTAGGCGCGAATATCGAGAACTTCTTCGTGACGAATGTAGGTTCCGACTCACACGGCGCGCAGAGCGAAGAGCAGTTGGTAACGCAGAAAGCGAAAATCAAAGCCGCACTGTCGAACATGAACGCCGACATCTATGCGTTATGTGAGGTGGAGCAGGGGACAGCCGCCGTGCAAGCGCTGGTTGACTTGCTCAACGAGGCGATCGGAACGACCGATTTCGCTTATGTCAATACCGGTTCGAGTGCCTACCAGAACAGCGCGATGGTGTGCTTTATCTACAACAAGACCAAAGTACAGACCTACGGCACGTACTGGTATCCCTATACTGCGTATAGTATGAAGTGGCGCGAGGCAATCCAATGCTTCACGCACATTGCTACCGGAGAGCGGTTTAATATCTCCATGAATCATTTCTATGCGAAAATATCCAAGACGGACGAAGATCGCGAAGATAACATGACCCAACTTATCACCAAACTGCCGTCTGCAACCTATGCAGATCCGGATGTACTCGTGCTGGGTGACCTTAATGCCTACACCGGAGAGACGGCGGTAACCCTGTTGAGTGAGGGGCAAGGTTACGTTGATCTGCTTATGCGCGACGACCCGGATGGCTATAGCCATTTGTATGGCTGCACTGCCGGATTCCTCGACCACGCATACTGTTCGCCTTCTATGGCGTCGCAGGTGACGAAAGCTGTCTCGTATCATATCAATGCGGACACGCCCTCCTCGCTCTATAGTTATGCCAAAGGCAATGAGTCGATGTATCGCTACTCAGACCACGATCCTATCCTTGTAGGTCTGAAGTGGAGCAAGAATCCCTCGACAGATGTGGAAAACGTGACGGACGGAACCAAGGCGCATAAACAAATACGCCACGGACAATTGATCATCATCCGTGGCGCACAAGCCTTTACCGTTACCGGTCAGCGTCTGTAATCCTATTCGATCCGTGTGCCGAAGATACTATATGTCCGGCCGTCACGGGTTATAACCACTTGTCCTGAACGCAGTACTTTGAGTGCTGCGTTCTTTTCTGCTGTGTTCTCGATATCCGTCGGCGTAGATGGATAGGTCAGTTTGATGCCATAGATATTGATACCGCTCTTCTTTGAATAGAGGTATAGATTAGTAGCCTCGCCGGTATAAGCATATGTAATCTTAGTAATGGCATTTCCGTCGCCCGCGGAGAACTCTTGTACATTCGCACCGAAGGAGCCCGTAGCGATATTCAGGAAGCGTTCTTCATTGGATTTGCCGCTCATCAGGTAGATTTCCACGGTGCAATTACCCGTCACGGCAAACCATAGATGACGTGCGTCTGCTGCACCCGAACCATTTAATTTGAGACGATGAGTGAAGTTATAACCATCCATACTTTTCGCATTCTCATCTACCGTTACTTCCGAACCGCTCTTGGCTACGATGTGCAGACCACGTACTTCCGTATTGGAAGAGATTGTGCCTAATAAAGCCTTGAAATCATCGTCGGATATATTCCACCACGTCGAACTCCCGCTGGGTGTCGGCGGAGTGGGAGGTTCTTCATCTTTGGTGAAGTGGGCGTAGAATGTAGTATCGGAGATGATGATCGTCTCTGCGGATATCTGTTCACCTCCTTCTGCGGCGCTGAACCATCCGTCAAACGTGTATCCTTCGCGGGAAGCTTCGGGCAGTTCGCCTACAGCGGTGTTCTCCTGAACGAAAGAGCTTGCTGTAGCGCAAACACCTCCGTTCGCATCCCATGTGACGGTGTAGATAAGAGCTGTAGGGGGAACTTCGCCGCCATCGTCAATCGTCTTGACCACAACGACACCCAGACGCACATTGCCGCTTCCTTCGCGCTCGATGCTATAACTGCCTGCCGGGAGTTCTTCACTCTCGATGCGCTTGTATGAATCGGACCCTCCCGGTACCGTTAACTCAATCTTGGTCTCATTACTGATGAGATTGATCTGCCTGTCGCTACCGCCGGATGAGATAGCCAGCGCGTAGAAGATACCTTTCTTGCCGCTCGGGATGGTGAACTCGCCGAACTTGGGGGTGTCTCCCGAACGTCTTGTGATGGCATAACTGATACCATCAATGGTTAGACTACCGGCTTGGCTGCTCGTAGAGCTGAACATGTTCGAGAAGAAAGAATCATCGTTTGTTACGCCGTTCTTTGTGGCATCCGCCGGGTAGAAGAACCAGAAATGGAGGTCTCCTTCCGTAGCGGGTGTGTCGCCGCTCTGCTCTTTCCATGCCGCGTAAAGTGTAGCGTCCGAGGGAGTAATCCAACTGTTCGTACTGCTGCCGTTGGCATCGTAGTATTGTTTGCCTGCGCCGTTCGGCTCTGAGAAATAACCCAGGAAATCATACCCCTCGCGGCTTGGGATGGTGATGTTCGGCATTGCTTCGTCGAAGATGGCGGAGATTGAACCGGAGCCTCCCGTGCCGCCCGCAGCATCCAGTGTGATGGTATAACTGAGCGGACTCCAAACGGCGTAGAGCGTCAGGTCTTCCGTCAGCGTCACGCTCTGTCCTGCAGCGTATTTCGTACCCGAACCCTTTCCGTTCGTGTTCCATTCTTGGAAGGTGTAACCCGTCGGAGCGGTGAAGGCGTTAGCAAGCACCGTCACGCTCTGACCGCTTTCTGCGCTCTGACTATCCATCGTGCCCGTTCCGCCGTTCTCATCGTAAGAGAGGGTGTAAGTCGGTGTCGGCGGAGTAGGAGGTTCGTCACCGCCGGAATAAACCACGTTGATTGCGTAGAAATTGATTCCGCTATTGGCGCTACCCATGTAGATGGTCGTTGCACTGCCGGTATAGCTGTAACTCTGCTTGGCGGCTGTCGTAGCGGCAGTAAACGTTGTCAGCAGAGTTCCTCCGTATGAACCGCTATATATATTGAGCGTGCGCTCGGAAGTTGCGTTGGCGCTTATCAGATAGACCTGTATTATACACGGTCCCGTGACGGCAAAGCTCAGACTGCGCGCTGCGGCCGATCCCGTACCGCCGGTCTTGAGCACATGGGTGAAGTCATGACCATCAATGGTCTTGGCACCTGTGGCTACTGTGACGGCTTTGTCAGAAGAAGCGGCTATCGTCAGACCCTTGACGGTCGTCGTGGAGGTGATAGTGCCTAATCCGTTGAAATCGCTGGTAGAGAAATCCCATGTCAGGTCGCTGGTTACAGGGTCTGGGTCGGGGTCCGGATCCGGTTGCGGGTCGGGGTCGGGAGTAGGCGTATCGCCGCCGTCGCAGGACGAGCCGACTTCTCCTTTGGTGTTGACGGTCAGGGTGGCACCTGCTCCGCAACTGCTGTTGGTGACCATCGCCTTGGCGTCCGCAGCGCTTAGTTTGTCATAACTGTATGTCGGTGCATTCACCGTGCCGCTGTTGGACGGCAGTTTGCCGCTGCAGTTCACGAACTTGCAGGCGTTCGTGCCGCCGTATGACTTGAAGATGTTTTTGGCGCTGTTCGCCTTGCCTTCGAACGTGCAGCCCTCGAAATAGCATTTCGCATTCTCCGGACCTACGTAGTAGTTCGCTACCGAACTGTTCCAGTAGCAGTTCAGAAAGTGTAACTCGCAGTTGCGGCAACGTACCATGCGCTCCTTGCATCCCTCGTCCCACCAGCAGTAGGCCCAGGTGAAGTTATACGTGCCGTCCGAAGGCTTGTCGGAGGACGAAGAACCGAGCAGGTTGGTGAAACGGTGGTCATCCGCACCGCCCGAACCGCCTGCCCTTGGCGCTTTCAGGTAGCGGAAACGGCACCAACTGACCGTCACGTTGTCCGTAGAGTTCTTGTTGTCGAAGTTTCCGTCACAACCGTCCTGAAAATCGCAGTGGTCCACCCATGCATTGGTTACATTTTCAAAACACAACAAGTCGTTGCCATCGCAGTCGTAGGCACCGGGTCCGATGAAGGTGATGTTACGGATAATCAGATTGCTGAATCGTTTGACATACAATATACCCGAATTGGTAGCATCCTGCTCGGTGCTGGTCAGTTTGACACCCGGTAATGCCATCAGCGTGACATTCGATCCGTCTTGAACGGACAGCATGGAGGTAAAGGTCAGATCCTGCGTGATGATGATCACTTTGTTCTTACCTTTGTTCAATGCGGATTTCAGTTCGCTCACGCTCTTTACCAGTGTGGGGGTAGCACTACCGCCACCGGTGGCATTCTTGCCGTTTCCCCAAGCAGAGGAGGCGCAGTAGTTGGCAGCTGAGACTGTTGTGACGCAGCATAATAACGCCGCGAACAAGAAGGATGTAATGTGTTTCATTGTGTTGATTGTAATCAAAAGCGCACAAAAGTACAAAAAAAAATGTTATGCAACAAATTTTTGAAGCATAACACACTATTTTCGTCAATTATTCCACTAATCCCCTTTCACCTTTCACTTTTCACCTTTCAATTTCCCCAGCGCCTTCTCCTCTTTGGCGGTCATCTGCGCTTTCGTCTCCGGGGTCTTGTCGCCTTGCCCCGTCAGATGCAGCACGCCGTGGATGAGGATGCGTAGCAGCTCGTCTTCGAATCGGCATCCCACCATCTCGGCATTGCTCCGGACAGTGTCGAGTGAGATGAAGATATCGCCGTTGAGTGTCTGCGCGGTGGAGTAGTCGAAGGTGATGACATCCGTGTAGTAGTCATGTCCCAGGAACTCGCGGTTCACCGCCAACTCCCGCTCGTCGGAGCAGAAGATATAGTTGATGTTCCCTACGGCAAAGCCGTACTCTGCCGCTACTGCACGAATCCAGCGGTTGGTCTTACGCTCGTCCAATGCCGGCATCTCTATGTCTTCATTCGTATATCGTATCATTTCGAGTGCAAAAGTACTATAAAAATTGCACATACGCAAATAAAAATGGATTTTTTGACATTTTTGTGAGGGCTTACTTCCCTCGCCCGCCGCGTTTTTGATTTAATAAATAAACCCTATACACGCCCGAAGGGCAATAAACGGAGCGAAGCTCCACTACACGCCCAAAGGGCCGCTCTTTTTTTGTAAATATACAAAAAGATTTGCGTATGTCATTTTTTTGTTGTACCTTTGCGGCGCAAAATCAACAGACAAATTTATGGAGCAATCGAAAAAAGCAGGTTTTAGTTCAAAATTAGGTGTTATATTTGCGGCCGCTGGCAGTGCTATCGGTTTAGGCAACATATGGAAATTTCCTTACGAGGCAGGTCAAAACGGCGGTGGTGCTTTTTTGCTTGTTTACCTTATTTGTGTGATCGTGTTCGGTATGCCGTTATTGATGACGGAGATACTGATAGGCCGAAAGGCGGGTAAATCGACCTTCTCTGCCTTCCGCGCTATCAGCGGCAACAACCACTGGCAGTGGTTAGGGTGGTGGTCCGCGTTGACGGTGTTTGTCATCACCGGCTTTTATTTCGTGGTGACAGGCTGGTGCGTGGATTACCTGTATGAAGCGACGGTCAACTCGTACGCGGGCATGGGCACGGACGAGCTGCTCGCGCATTTTACTGCCAATACCTCCAATACCCTCAAGATGCTCATTTGCGGCATCATCCCTGTTCTTATCACCGCCGCCATCCTTTGGTTCGGAGTGAGCAGCGGTATCGAGCGGCTGAGTAAGATCCTTATGCCTCTTTTGTTCATCATGATGACCTTGATGGTGATCCGCGTCCTGCTGTTGGAGGGCAGCGGAACGGGCCTGCGCTTCTTCCTTGCTCCTGATTTCTCACAAATCACTCCCGCGGTGGTGATGACTGCCGCAGGTCAGTGTTTCTTCAGCCTCTCTGTCGGTCTTGGCCTGATGATCACCTACGGCGCTTATATGCCGAAGGACCAGGATGCCACCAAGACATCCTTCATCGTCATTCTCCTTGATACGCTGGTGGCTGTCTTGGCGGGAATCATCATCTTTCCGGCGGTGTTCGCGTTCGGTTTCAACCCGGCTGAAGGTCCGCAATTAGTCTTTGTCGTGCTGCCGGCAGTCTTGCAACACATGACATTTGCCTGGATCAGCGGCGTGTTCTTCTTCCTCCTGCTCTTCATTGCTGCGCTTACCTCAACGATCTCGTTGATGGAGGTGATTGTTGTCAGCATCATGGAGTTGAGTCATGGAAAACTGAACCGCCATCAGAGCGTATTGATTGCTACCGCGGTCATTTGTGCAACGGTTGCAGTCTATGTACTCTCTATGACAGGCGTATGGAGCGGTTTGAAACTTTTCGGACACAGCCTCTTTGAATTGAGCGACACCCTCGTCACGACATTCATGATGCCGCTTAGCGCATTAGCTATGTCACTGTTCATAGGATGGTTCATGCCGTTACAAGACAAGGACCTCGTGCCGTACAGCCAGAAACGGTACAAACAATGGCTCCGCCCGTTATTCGTCTTCACGCTCCGATGGATTCTCCCAATAGCTATCGTGCTCATCTTCCTGAACGGGCTGGGTATCTTTAACTTATGAAACGATTTGCGTCCGTACATATATTAGCGGCTCTCTTCCTCCTGTTAGGCATGGGAGTGCAGTCGTACGTGTCCTACAGACGGGCACGGTTCCGTCTGCAGGAGAAGATGGATCTTGAGATGCAGATTGCGCAAGAGAAACTGCGGTTTGAACTATTCGATGCGCTGGATGCCAGTTCTCAGATAGCAGAAAAAGTGAAAAAGTGCCTGGAGCACCCGGATGAATTGTACGACAAGACAAGCGAACTCCTCAACCGCTATCCGAATTTTTATTCCTGCTATGTAGTTT
>CADBVL010000054.1 GCA_902798015.1 uncultured Bacteroidales bacterium | reverse complement strand
GTATATTTCATTTTTTTTTTATTTTTTTTGCATATTTCAAAAAAAAACACTAATTTTGTACCCAATTTATTAATGGGGTCCCCGGCGTAAACCAGCGAAGCGTTTACGATGGGGAGAGCGGAGCGCCCGAGTACCTACCGTTAAAACGTGGTTTTGACGCGCGTACGAAGGATGCGAACGCGAGACATTTTGTCAGGTTTATATGACGCAACAGGAGTTATTAGCTATCAAGCAGCGTTTTGGCATCATGGGCCAGAGTCCGCTGCTCAATCGGGATATCGAGATCGCGGTGCAGGTGGCGCGCACCGATTTGAGTGTACTCATCACCGGAGAATCCGGTGTAGGTAAGGAGCATTTTCCGAAGATCATACATGCCTATTCGGCGCGCAAACACGGCGCCTATTTTGCCGTGAACTGCGGCGCTATACCGGAAGGCACTATCGACAGTGAACTTTTCGGGCACGAGAAAGGCGCTTTCACCGATGCAAAAGCCGAGCATAAAGGTTATTTCGAGATTGCAGACGGAGGTACGCTCTTCCTCGACGAAGTCGGTGAACTGCCGTTGCAGACACAGGTACGTCTGCTGCGTGTATTGGAGACGGGCGAGTTCCTGCGAATGGGTTCGAGTACGGTGCGCAAAACCAATGTACGCGTCGTGGCGGCTACCAACCTCAACATGCGTCAGGCAATCGAAGACGGACGGTTCCGTGAGGACCTCTATTACCGTCTCAACACCGTAGAGATACGCGTTCCCGCCTTGCGCGAACGCAAAGAGGATATACCGTTGCTCTTCCGCAAGTTCGCCGTGGATTTCTGCACGCGCTATCAGATGCCGCCCCTCTCGCTCAGCGAAGAAGCCACGAGGCTGCTGCAGCACTGCTACTGGAGGGGAAACATACGCCAACTCAAAAACCTCGCAGAGCAGATAGCCGTCATTGAGATGGATCATCAGATCAGTGCCGACACGCTCCGCAAATACCTGCCCAAAGAAGAGAACCAGCAAGGTATTGTTCTCCGCAATCCTGCGCAGGAACAGACAAAAGACTACTCGCACGAGATCGGCATCCTTTATAACATGGTGATGCAGAACAAGAAAGACCTGGAGGAACTCAAATCACGTCTGACCCATCGGGATACCGTTATTCCTGAATTCCGGGATTCCAAAATCGCGCCTACGGTGATACAGACGCCGGCAGACGACGAGCCGTGGGAAAACGGAGAGGTCATCGAAGACGAGCGCCCCGCCGAGCAACCGCAGGCACCCGCCAGCCTCGAGGACACCAATCGCGAACTAATGCGCGAAGCGCTGGAACGCAGCGGAGGAAACCGCAAAGTGGCGGCTGCACAACTCGGCATCTCCGAACGCACACTCTACCGCAAAATCAAAGAATACGGGCTGTGAAAGGTTTAGAGTTTAGTGTTTAGTGTTTAAATATTTTTATGTTTTTTCCATGCAAAAATAATACGCTCCGCAGGAGCATTGATTCGAATCAGCAGACTACCGGAAATGTATTTACAGGTAGTTTGGTGAGACGAAGCAGTAGAAGCCTGTCAAGGCTGGTTATTTTGGCATGGGGTTTTTTATGTTTTCTTCTCTCGTCCTGCGCCATCAGCTTTAAGATGAACGGAGCGAATATCAACTACCAGACTACCCATTCCATCTCTATCGCCGACTTCCCGAACAATGCTCCACTCGTGAACCCCACCCTCAGCAATGCACTCACAGAAGGCATACGCGACCTCTTCCAGCGTCAGACACGACTGCAGATATTGCGAAAAGGCGGGGACTTGGAGATAGAAGGAGAGATCACCGGCTACACCGTTACACAGGGAGCTATCTCGGCAGACAGTTATGCAGCGGAAGGAAAACTGACTATCACCGTCGTGGTGCACTTCACGAACAATGTCAACCCCGAAGAGTCGTTCGACAAGACATATACTTCGTATCAAACCTACGATTCGAACTTGCTGCTGACGGATATACAAGATGAACTCTGCAATGCGATGATCACCGAATTCGCGGAGAATATCTTCAACGACACCGTTGCCCGCTGGTAAAAAGCAGTAACTTCGGCACGCCCCTTAAAAATTGTATACATAACCCCTTCCCGTGTTACGGTTTCCCCGCTTAACGGGGACACCTAGCCTCCGAATTTACGTTCGCACTTTCGTGCAAACTACAATATTTTTAGCAAGTAAAATCACGCTTAAGCGAGCTTAGACTAATTTTTTTGCTAAAAATCTTGTTAATTTGAAAAATTTGTTGTAATTTTGTCGCCGATTTTGCCGAAAGCAATCACAAATAACAAATAAAAACATAGCTATGTACGTATTTTTAACAATCCTGATCGTTATCGCCGCTATCCTGCTGACGCTGTTGGTGTTGGTTCAGAATAGTAAAGGCGGTGGATTGGCTGCCGGTTTCGCGAGCGGCAACCAAGTGATGGGTGCGCCGAAGACGGCAGACTTCCTGGAGAAGACGACGTGGACACTGATTGCCCTGATTGTTGTCTTCAGCATCGCTGCTGTTGGTTTCAGCAAAGGCCGTCAGGCTGCCGCTGAGGATCAATCGGTTATCGTAGTGGACGAGGCTCCTGCAGCACAACCTGCAGCAGAGTTCCCCGCTGAACCGGCTGAGTAATCAACCCTATTCACAAAATTAAAGGCAGTTCCATTGGAGCTGCCTTTAATTTATTATTTCACCATACGTCCGGTTGCGTCGTGTATCTTCTCGCCGCGGAGGATGTACAGCGTACCGTCGATAAGTACCTTCATGGGTTGGTCGCCGCTCTCGATATTCTCGAAGCCCTCCTCCGTGCCGTGATGCTCATCTCCTACGATTCCTCCTCCTACGATTACATCATAGGTTACTTTACTGAAGTATACAACAAAATCACCGGGGCCGCTTAAGCTGAACTTTACTTCTGCTTCACCGCCTTTAACACCGTACCAGTTGCCATTATAAACAACTTTCAAACTAACCGACTCGTATGCTTTATCTACGTGGTACACTTTCGCGTATTTAGCTATATCTTCATGCCACGTCATCTCGTTAGCGGATAGACCGGTAGTCCATGCGACACCAAAGATCTCCGCCTCAGAACCGACAACATACGCCTCGTCCGCTTTCACGGTCATACTGCCGAAGAGAATTAGGGCAGTGAAGAGAGTAAGAATCTTTTTCATAATGAGCAGCGGTCAACTCTTGAACGTTTGAACCTTATTAAGACCTTATTATGTCCTTATTAAGACTAGGTTATTACCTGTTCAGAATTTCATCAAGGAATAATATCCCCGCGTCTCGGAGCTTCGGTTTTACCGCCGCCACCTCCGCTGCCGCTGCCGCTATTAATGGATAATACTAAGCCTTGCGTCTCGGAGCTTCGGTTTTACCGCCGCCACCTCCGCTGCCGCTGCCGCTATTAATGGATAATACTAAGCCTTGCAAAAGGGTCTCAGTCTCAAACTGAGCGATTTCCGTTTTCGGTTGATTATAGTTCTTCTTCATAATTCAATAGTTATCAGATGTTAGATATCGGATGTTAGTTAATCCTTCCCCATCCCCCTCCTTTGACAGAGGGGTTAGGGGTAGGCTTTCTTATTTTACCAATTGGCCGTTTGCGTTATACATCTTCTCGCCGCGGAGGATGAACAACTGACCATCGATGATCAACTTCATCGGAGTCTCAGAAGCATCCAACTGGTCGAAGCCCGTAGCCTGATCCTTGCCTACGACGATATAGCGTTTACCCGGAGCGTGAGCCGGAGCTGCGCCGATATTTTCATAATCGAAGATATAAGCGCGATTTGCTACTACTTCCAAATAGCTGCCTACGAGATCCGAACAATCCCACAACTTATTGTTGGCGATGTACATGATATTCGTCTTGTTCGAATCATCAATGTCCACGTGCGTGTCAGAGAACGAACCAACCATTCCTTTATATTCAACAGGATTTGCAACACTTGTCGCTCCGTAATAGAGGTTAATAGCATCTTCTGTTGCTTGGAAGATGTACGGTTTACCGGCCTCTAGTGCATCCACTTCCACAAACTCCAGTTTACCGGATGCTTTTCCTGCGATCTGATAGAATACAGCACCTTGAGCGTTTCCTGCCTCTACATTATACGGCACACAGAGCGTACCAATCTTTCCAACCGTCACAGTGCGCGTATAATCCGGCGTTGGAGTAACAGACTCTTTCTTGTAAATTGTTACAAGCGTTCCGGTTGTAGAACTCGATGCGTAGCAAGCGAACAACGGGCTGCCACTATTCGGATTGTACCGCATTAAATTACGCTCATTCGCTCCTTGTGCAGTAATAGTAGCTACACCCTCGCCATCAAACGCAATAGTCCATTTTGCATTCTCATTGTCTGCATAAGTAGCCGTTTCCTTCAATTGGTTGCTGCTGTTAGAAGAAGCATAGAGATATTTTCCATTATGGAGTTGGAGAGCAAACTTACCTTCACCGGCATCAACCAGTGTAACCGATTTAGAACCGGCTGCAGGAGTTAAGATTGTTCCGGCTACGGTACTTGCAACACCACTGCGGTTGCTCGATCCTTGACCGCCCATGGTTGTAACAGCGCCGGCATCAGCAATACTTGCAATGATTATTCTATCACCGGCAGCAACAGAAGTAGCGAACTCCCATGTACCACTCAAATCCTCCTCGGGTTCATTAACCGTGATAGTAAATGTCGCACTACCTGCTTTATAAGTAGCGTCACCTGCGAATGACGCGGTAATAACTGCCGTTCCTGTTCCGCCGGCAAGAGCAATCACGCCGAATTCATCTACGGTAGCGACAGCCGACTTATTGGAAGTGAAGGTCAAATCCAGTGTGTGAGGATTATTCAGCGTCGGAGCAGACAGCGCGTCACCTTGCGTAAGAGTTACCGATGTAGGATCATAGGATATTTCCGGTTCAAGCAGCGTGCTTGCAGCAACGTTGATAGTGTAGCTCGTAATAACCGTCGTTCCAAAACTAATCTCTACTGTCGGAGTGCCTGCAACACTCATATCCGGCTCCGAGAACGTACAACCTGCAGTGAGATCGATCTTCTCCGTGCCACCGGCATCAAAGGCCATGTAAACTTCCACACCATCGTGATTGAATGCATCATCTACCTCAAATTCGGTTTGATAAGTACCGCCTAACTCATAATGGTCAACAGCCTCAGCATCACCGGTGTAGTATACGGTGATAGATGCAATCTCTAAACGCCCTTTACTACCCGTGCCTAAGTTCAAGATGCGAACACTGTCAGCATTCAAACCGGTTGCTGTATTATAAGTGCCGGACTTGGCCACTTCTTCTTCTCCGGAAATGGCAGCCTCATCTGCATCTACATAATATCCAACAGACGTTGCATAAGTATTCGTTGTGGTAATTTCAACTTCATCAATCTTGCAACCCTTCTTCGCGATTAACGTCACATAGCCTCCATAGGTATTCGTACCTCCAATCTGATACAAACGGATTCCATCATTGTAATTGGCCGGAGCTGTTCCTGCACCGCCCTTATGAGAGATAAACAAGATATCACTCGGAGTAAGGAAACCACTTGTGGTAGTGAAAGTTGAGCCTACAGCACTATTGCGAGGATCAGGTATCGGTAAGTTGATGGTATATGCAGCCGTAGCAACCGAACTGGATTTAGCATCCTTGATAGCGATAGCCTTGATAGTTTGAGTTGCGTCAACGGTAATTGCGCTACTATACTCTGTAGAAGAGCTCGAGGGAGTAGAACCATCCGTGGTGTAATAAATAGTTGCACCTGCGGTTGCACACTCAATCTCCACATTCTGAACAGAGGTATACGTACCTGCTGCCGGAGTAAATGTCGGGGTTGCTGGCTTTGTCGGGTCAATGTTTGTATAGTTAACCGTAACTGCCGTAAATCCGCACGTACCTCCTATCACAGCGCTAACAGCTGATTCGCCATCCGTGGCTGTTACTGTTACCGTTGATCCTTCTGCGACAGCCGTTGCGTTGGTCCAAGTACTACCCTCCAGTGCGGTAGCATAGCTTGCTGATGTCGCGGTAAACACGATAGTTGTAATTTGCTTACCAGAAGGCGTGATCGTCAGAGTGTTATTGGTATAGAAACGAGTGGAGGTATACGATTTTCCAGATGTGCCGGGATAGTAGTTGGTCACCTTCGTTCCCGAGCCCTTTTCATTAGTCATCGTCACATAAGTAGCCGACCATTGCATCAAATCATCCGTAGGATCAGCATCACAAGATACTATGGACAAATCCCATGTGCACGTTGTCTCAGGATCTGGCGGCAGATTGATGGTGTATGCAGCCGTAGCGATTGAACTTGACAACTCATCTTTGATAGCGATAGCCTTGATGGTCATATTCGCGTCTACGGTAATTGCAGAGGAATATACCGTAGAAGTATTGTCCGGAGTAGAACCATTCGTAGTGTAATAGATTGTTGCACCTGCAGTCGCGCACTCAATTTCTACACTCTGTACGCTCGTATAAGTGCCTGCTGCCGGTGTGAAGGTCGGAGCCTCAGGAGCGCCAGCCTCTACAATTTCAGTAATCGTAATAGGATATACTTGATAGTCAGAATTATATTTCTGAACTACGCCTACTACTCTATAAGACTTTCCTGTTTCTACGGACACTCCACTAAGTTTGAATGTATTACGGAGGATCAACGTACTTCCATCGAAAGTTCCATTAACATTATTTACAGAGCCGGAGAAAGAACCTGCTGCTGCAAAAGTAACATCTTCTAATGTCACATACTTATTCAAGTCACCGTCTGTTGGATATGCATCCAAGGCCAGAGGATCAACAGCAGTACCATCACTTACTGTTGGTGCTACCGTTATAGTCGAAATTTCTGGAAGACCATTGTATGTTTTAGCTTTTCCCCATAGTCCCTGAAGAACTTTTCCATTTGCTGCTCCAGAGATTACACTATTATTATCGTACACCAATATATATCCCGAAGCATCTTTAACATAAATGTTTTTACCATTCGCATATGTTACTGTAACATCATTCAACAAGAACGCATCGCTTTCTGTTGTAGAGATATCACTCAGAACCTGTGCAATTGTCTTCGGAGTTGCAATTGTATATGCCGCTGTCGCGATAGCACTATTGTTTGCGCCATCCTTTACTGCAATTGCCTTAATGGTTTTTGCGGCATCAATTACAATCGGTTGAGTTGTAGCAGAACTGGTAGTAGGATCATCGCCATTAGTGGTGTAATAAATAGTTGCACCTGCGGTTGAAGAAGAAATGGTAACTTCTGTTCCACTCAGAACTGCACCTGCTGCAGGGGAGAATGTCGGAGTAGCGCATGTTGGGGTGCCTCCGGAAGTTTCTCCATAAATCTCGATAGATGTAATTTGTGTATTATGTTTTGTTGTCACCTTTAGCACATACACATTGCCAGCGGCTTGGTATCCACTAGCAATTTCATAGGTGTTTGAACTGGTAGCACCTGTCGTTGCAGTACTTACCTCTGTACTTCCAACAAAAATATTTTGACCGACAGCAGAGGAAGCTCCAGAATTGCCATACACAATAATTTTTGTTGTAGTCCATGAGAATGCCGGCAATGTTAAGGTTGCATTCGTTTGGCCCAATAATAAATAACCGGAATTTGCCTTGTAACCTTTACCGGATACAGTACCCCCATACAAAGATATTGTATAGTCTCCGTGAGTGTAGGTGTCCGCATCAATCGTTGCGGTAGTAGGAATTCCCCAATCCGAAGCCGCGTTGGTGAAATCTAACGTCGCCTTTAACTCTTCTGCGCCCCACATACTTACGCTAAAGAGCGAGATGAGGGCAAAAACAAAAAGTTGTTTTAAATGTTTCATAATATTTAAATATTTAGTTAATAATTATTTGCTTGTCATAAAAAACGGAGCGCACCACCTTATTATAGATAGCGCGCACGTGTAGACATCTTTTTCTCTGTCAGCGAGAAAACCGAATAATTCGTATAGAATGTCTGTTGTTTCATTGCGAGAGTAATGTCTTGTCGCGATCGGCAAGAAGGTTGCAAAGGTCAATACCACTCCGCTAAATTGAAGGGCAACTTCTGCCTCCGCTCCCCCCACCAGACGCACTTTGTTAGCGCCCGTCGGGGACCCCTCTTGATTTTCGTGTGCAAAGGTACAACAAAAAAATTGAATATGCAAGTCTTTAAGCGAAAAAAAATATTTTGTCACTTAACCCTTACATTTCAGCCAATCCTTCTTCTTTTTGCCAATATCTACATTACACATCGCGAAGCGACACACACGTCCGCAGAGCTCTAAACACACCAAAGGCAGCCGTGAAAGCTGCCTTCGATGATTACATTGCTCTTTTACTTAAGGAATAATATCCCCGCGTCTCGGAGCTTCGGTTTTACCGTCTCGGAGCTTCGGTTTTACCGCCGCCACCTCCGCTGCCGCTGCCGCTATTAATGGATAATACTAAGCCTTGCAAAAGGGTCTCAGTCTCAAACTGAGTGATTTCCGTTTTCGGTTGATTATAGTTCTTTTTCATATGCATCGATCCTTTCATTAATTCACTAACTCACTAACTCATTAATTCATTAACTCATTATTTTACCAATTGGCCGTTTGCGTTATACATCTTCTCGCCGCGGAGGATGAACAACTGACCATCGATAATCAACTTCATCGGAGTCTCAGAAGCATCCAACTGGTCGAAGCCTTGTGCCGCATCCCTACCTACGACGATATAGCGTTTGCCCGGAGCATGTGCCGGAGCTGAGCCGATACCTGCGTAGTTGAAGATGTATGCGCGGTTAGCTACTACGTCCAGATAACCAGGTGTCGGAGTCAGATCCGAGCAATCCCAGAGCTTATTGCTTGCGATGTACATGATGTTCGTCTTGTTCGAATCATCAATGTCCACGTGCTTATCTGAGAACGAACCAACCATTCCTTTATATTCAACAGGACTTGGCTCAACGTCCTCACCGTAGTAGAGGGTGATACCGCCAGTTGTTGACTGGAATACATACGGTTCGCCGGCATTCAGCGAAGTTACTTCCTCGAATACGAGTTTGCCTTCGGCATTCTTACCAGCAATCTGATAGAATGTAGCACCTTGTGCACCACCTGCCGGAACATTATGGTCCACACAGAGCGTACCAATGTTGTTAGTTACCGAGCGTATGTAATCCGGAGTGGTCTTAACCGTGAAGATAATCTTCGAGATACGAACGTATCTATTGGAACCGGTGCCATCTTCTTCAACACCCATAATAGTTACGTCACCTGCCGAAACGAATGCCGTAAAGGTCTTAACGTCTGTCTTGCTTGCAGAGGACTCACTTAAGTTGCCATTAACATTCAAGCGGCGATTATTAGAACCATTATCGCTGAACTCTACTTCTACCATACCGGACACAGTCGTAGTGAACTTGATATGACCAACAGACGCATATGTTCTGCCACCCTCGATATTGCGGACATTCTCTCCGTAGAACAACAGAGCTTGTGAGTTAAACGTAGCATCATTTGTAGGTTTCTTACCTTCAATGTTGATGTTTGCCATCAAGCATTCCGCATTCTTAGCCGGAGTTGTTGCATCCGTCAATTTAATATTTTCAGTGGCTGCATTAGTCCAATCCCAAGTCGTAGTTGCGGAAACATTTACTTGCGGGAGTTCGGTCCATTCCTCAATTTTAGCCACGGCACTTGCACTACCACAATCGCTGGAAACAAGCACTTTATAGTATTGGTTTAGACCAGCCGTTACAGTGATCGTCAGCGATGCTGCGGTCTCACCAGGTATGACTACAGGATTAGTGCCAAGTTCATCGTCGCAAGTATACCATGCATAGCCGAGGTTCTTGCCTGCAGCCACAACGGTCAGGGTTGCATCCGTTCCTACAGTCTCACGTACATTAACAGGAGCCGTTGTGATAGATGCAGACGCGAAGTGAGTAACAGTAACCGTAGCAGATTGTTTTGCATTATCAGCATAACCTGCCAAATGGTTCGTCGCAATTACATAGTAACTACCATCAGCAGACGGAGTATAGGTTGCACTTGTAGCACCATCGATCTCTACATCGCCGTCAGCGTTATACCACTGATAGGTCGGAACACCTGCGTCAGCAACGGTTGCCGTACCATCAAGGGCGTCAAACGGATCACCTTCGCAAAGTTCACTGTTGTCCAAAGCGTTGAATGCCGGCTCTGCACACTTCGGTGCACTGAAGGCAATGTTGGTCAGTTTAACAGCCGAAGTAGTGGATGGAACAATGTACCAAGTACCTGTGGTGACTAAATTAAATTCTTCTGTTCCGGCTGCTGTTACAGCTGTAGCAGTGGTTCCATCCTCCGCTGCATTTTGCGATACATAGTACTTAGCAGAACTTGTTGTTACTGTTAAGGTCAACGGAGCAGCAATAGTGAAAGAAAGCGGAGTCTTAATTTGCAACTCTGTGCTATTAAGAACTTTCGCATTCGAACTCGGTGTGAATGCCAAGCCTTCGAACGTAATTGCTTCATTTTGAGCGCCGAATACACGTCCTTGATTCAGATTCAGCTCATATCCTGTTTCTCCTGCACGTTTGAGAACAGTACCATCCTCAATAACCTTCATTTGCAGGATTTTGATATTAGTACTATTGACCGTCACGTAGAAGGAGCGCAGGTCACTACTATTGTATGTGTAGTAAATGGTCTCATGGCGCTCCTTAGAAGGAACAGCAATAGTCTCTGTTACTGCTTCTGTTGCGCCCTCCAATACTTTCTGGAGATACAATTCTTTCTCAGAACTATTCGTGTTGTAAAGGATAAACTTAACTCTCGTCTGAGTAGTTGTAGCATTATAAGCAACCACCTTATTCAAACCTGTCAGTCCCACTATGGTGCCACCTGTACTACCGAATGCAGCACAATTGTGATCAGCATCATCAAAGTTAACCGTACCTGCCGTTACACCGGTAGTAAAGTTGGTTGTATTGATAGAGCCATCACCATTAATCAGTTTTATACCAGCCGGTTCTGCAACCCAAATTGCGTGGAATTCTTTGTCTGCGGTGATAGCGAACGAAGTTACGTCAACAATAGCGCCGTCTTCAACCTCTGCCCAACCTTGGAAGATATAATCCTCTCTTGTTGGAGCGGTCGGTACTACGGCATGGCCACCATCTTCTACTTCTTGCGCAGCGACAGCAGAGCCACCGTGCGTATTGAAGGTTACATTATGTTTCACTGTAGCCACTTTCAGTTTCAGAGTGATTACTGCGTCAGCCGTACCCATCGTAATAGTTACAGGGTTTGCGTGAGCATCATCAATTGCTGCGTCGGTACCACTGATTTGCCACTCGTCAAACTCATAGCCAGCATCAATTGCGCTATAGGTAGCCGTGGTCGTCAATCCTTCGCGTACAGAACTTGCGCCAAGAGTAACTGTTGCGTATGCGGGATCGTGATCCGGAGTGATGGCACTTGTCAAGTTATGGAAGATAAGCGCCGACCCACAACTTTCAATGGTCACGCAACTTAACACAACGGTATTATTTCGCTGGAGGCGGAATACATTCTTGCCGTCCAAACCATCACTTGCTGTTACGGTATAAGAGAAGGTCTCTACCGCACCGTTTGTTGCGGATGTCCAACCCAGCATTGTACCACCGGCTACCGATCCGCCTGTCTCATTCAAAAGATTCAAGCCACGAGATCCTGTACCTACGGATACGAGTTTTACATTAATCTTCGTACCAACAATCATCTCGTTAGTCAGGGTAACACTGATAACATCTGCACTACCACCGGAGAGTTTCAAACCATAAGAATCGTACAAGATAGAAGAACCCGCTGTCTTCATGCCGACGATAGCAATACTACCGCCATGCGAACCGGAGATCAAATCTACGTTGTCGCCCACATTGAGTGCACTTCCGCTTGTTGCCGGATAAATCTCAATACAACCGCCGAATGCAGTCCATTTAGCAAAGAGTTCCGTTGCTTCTGTTACTACATCTGTAGCGAAGTCCCATTCGTTATCGCAGGTAGACTCCTTGAACCAGCCTCCGAAGGTTTGACCGATCCCTATTGGGTCTACAGGTCTTGACACCTTACCTCCGTTATCAACATTCTGCGCTGCAATTGCAGAACCATAACCTTGTAGGTTGAAAGTTACCTCAAATTGTTGTATCCAAACAGCGGTAAAGTCTGTTGCTGCCGTAATTGCATAAGAAGCTACATCCTTAATGTTCGCTTCGGTACCGTCAATAGACCAACCTAAGAAACGATAGCCGGCACGCGACGGATTTGCTTCCGGAGTTGCATAATTACCGGTAGAAATAGATTGAGTTGTACCAATCTGCTCATTGGGACCATAGCCCGGGAAGAATCGCACGTCATAGTTAGACGTTGTTACCCACTGAGCAGTAAAGGTCGTATTGGCTGTCAGTTCAACAACCGTACCTGCTGTAATATCTGTTCCAATTGCTTGGTCTACACCGGCAACTTTCACGATTTGGTTAGCTTTCCAACCTGTGAAAGTGCTACCGCCAACCGTTGTTTCACTCGGAGTCGGCAGAGTAACTTCAGCTACACTGCTCTCAGAGCCACTTGCATCACCAGTCCCATCGGTAAAGGTAGCATTGTAGAGGGCATTGATATCCACCTTCTTTAATGTGTTCGTGCCGCTACCCATCGTGATAGATACCAAAGCATCTTCAGCAGAAGCAGTCCATGTAAAGGTATTCTCTGCCATATCGCCGGTTGTACGAGCAGCGTCCAAAGTCTTTGCAACTCCATTTACAGTAATAGTAGGATCGGCGCCAAGGTTACCAAACAATACTTTTACTCGCTTACCTTGCTGAACCAAGATCTTCATGTAGTCACCGCTTTGCTTATCCTTATAGCCGTAGTAACCTGGCTTGGTTTCATTATTTGTAAACTCATAGTTGCCAGATGCAAAGGTGATCGAGCTAACGATATTTGACGCAGCAAAGACAGTATTTACGTTCGGTTTTCCAGATACGACATCATCTGAAATGAGCGTTGCGCTGGATGAGTAAATTGGAGTCCATGTTGCATTTACTTCTATCTCGTCGCCATCGTCACCACTAACAGTATTCAATGCAGGATCCCAACCGGCAAAGGTATAGCAATCTTTCGTCGGAGCTGCAATTTCTGAACCCGTTGGATGATTTCCAACCACAACAATTTCACTACCCAACTCGGTAGTACCATCCATATACTTAACCGTGAACTTCTCTACTTTTGTTTGCCAGATTGCGAACAAGTCTAAGTCAGAAGTTGCAGTGGCGCCTACAGCCCATGTATCGCCTAAGCCATCAGCTTGCGTATTCCACTCCTTGAACTCTTTGCCCGTCGGAGCGGTGAACGTACAAGCAGAAACGGTGTTCGTGCTATTATCCATCGTGCCATCACCGCCGTTTTTATCGTATGTGATGGTGTAAGAAGCCTTGGCTGCAACTGTGAACTTTACTGCATAACAGAAAATATCAGCACTTGCATATGCCTCCAGCGTATAAGATTTAGAAGCGTCAAGTGCATAACTCATTTTGTAAGCGTTATTCTTATTTGACAAAGTAACACTTGCTGCTTCAGATACTTTAGACTTACCATCTTCTGTCACGTCCAATTTAGCAATTCTATCTGCAGTACCTGTTCCTACGTAAAAAATCACATTGCTTACTCCTTTAACTTTGTACGTGGATTTCGCACTCGATCCCAACTTAGTTCCGTATACGTTGGTTTTGCTCGTTGCTACCTCCTCTGTAGAAGGATCCATTCTGTATATGGAATTATTCTTTGCACTTGTAGAAACAGCGGCCCAATCAGTACCATTTATTGCTGTCATTTTCGCAGAAGGAGTACTACCACTTCCTTCGATATCAATAATAGTATCTCCTGCAGCGACAAAATCGTGATAATTTGTTGCTGTTCCCCACACGTTACCGATTCCGAAGAGGAGGACGGCGAGGAGCGTGAATAATTTTGTTAATTTTGCTTTCATAAGCATTAAATTTTAATTGTGAATATTTATGTTAATTTATCGTTTTTGCTAAGTCAACATTACAAAATCGCGACAAAAATACGTTTTTTTTCTTATATACGCAAGCGCGTGTACCTTTTTTTATATATATTACACAAAAAACGTCAATTATTCCACGTTCATGGAGCAGTAATGATAATGCCGACCAACCTATTGCTAACCGCCTGCGGGCAGTAGTATGTTTGATTTAAATCAAAAACTCGTAGCCAACGTCCGCCTATGCCTATTGGCCTACGCGGCCTGAGCGTATACAACTCTATGCTTGCTTATGAGCAAGCTCCTAGACAACCATATACCCGTTTCGCTCTGACAGGCACTTAGGTGCTCTGTCGGCTACTCACAAAAATACGCTTTGCTCACAAAAATGCGTTCCCTGCGGTCACTCTCAAAAATCCATGCGGAGTGTATATTGGAGCTTTGCTCCGTTTATTGCCCTGCGGGCAGTTTCTCTAATTCACTAATTCACTAATTCACTAATCCACTAATCCACTAACCCACTACTCATTCACTACTCATTCACTACTCGTTCACTACTCATTTACTAGTTCAGAATTAAATTCTATCAATTAGGGAAATCATCTTAACAAAAAAATGTGAAAGCTTAAGAGGCAAGTACTACTATTTTTACATTAAAAATGATAAAATTTGGCATTTTTTTTGTATATATCAAAAAAAAGTGGTAATTTTGCGAACTCGATATTTTATTTGCCCGACATATGCCGTCGCGTGATATCAAATATGTAGCCTTATTTCTGATTGCTGCTCTCTTCCTATCCTGCGAAAACAAGGAGCCGCAAGGTCAAGTTGTGACGAAAGACTTGACGGTCGTTTTTGCGACTACATCCGGCATGACGGGCGATGGTTACAACGAGCTTATTCTGCAAGGTGTAATGGAGGGCGTCAAAGCTCATCCTGACATCTCGCTTCACCTGCTCAAGCCGGACAGTCTCGGCGAAGCCCGCCGGCAGATCGAGGCATGGAACAAGAAAGCCGACCCGAACAAAGCTCTCATCCTCTGCGGGCCGGAGTTTGAGCAGATAGTGGCGGAGACCGACTCCACGGCTGGACGTATCCTTCTCTTAGATTGTTACTCACCTCACCGCAAAGGTGTCTCTACGGCCTTGCTCAAACGATACGGCGGCGGATGGTTAGCCGGAGCGATGATTCATGAGTTGAAGATGCTGCTGATCAAAGGCCTGAACGGCGACCGCATCATCGATGCTATCTCTTCGGGAATCGAAGACGGCTACCGCGAGAACGAAGGTCCGGAATATCAGGTCGTCATGCTGGCGAACGGATACGAGGGGCTGAGCTTGATCGATGAGGCGTTCAGTATTATAACCCGCGATAGTGTCATGCAGTTCGGCTTCGAGGAGGGTGTTTACGTACCAGTATGCGGCATGGCGCGGCTGGGTACGTTCAGTTTCTCGCAAAACTACTACCGCGCGGCAATAGGTACCGGAGAGGACTGCGCAATTTATTCGGATAATGTCCCCTTCTCGCTCATCTATGATTTAGGGGCGATCGTGACGGATTATATCAACCGCTGGTGGCAGGATGAGTCCTGGCCGGAGCACGAGACCTTTGGTCTGGCTACAGGGCATGTACGAATCGCTTACAACGAGCGTTTTTACTCATCGCTGGGTTCCATCCCGGAATGGACGATAGGAATGGAGAAATGGCGTGCGTTAGAGGCGCAGTACCAACCCGCAGCTTTGGGAAAGGAGGTGAGTCATGCGTATTAGACGTCAGAAGTCAGATATCAGATATCAGATATTAGTTCTTTTGTGGATGCTGCTGGCGATAGGTTTGACCGGCTGCCGGCAGGAGAATCCGATGGATGAAGGCGTGACGACCACCTACAAAGTGGCGTTGATCATGCCGCAACCGCTATGGGAGAGTGAGCGTGCCATCATATCCGGTGCCTTAGCATCTGTCAACAAAGCTCAGAGCGGACTGCCCCGACGCGTAGCGCTGGATGTCGAGTGGATCGACGAAGAGGCACCGAACCTGAGCGATGAAGTCTCTCGTGTAGCCAAGAGTTCGGAATATGTAGCCATCGTGGGGCCCAAGTACAGCCGTCATGCACGCATGGTGGCGACAGCAAGTCTGGACAGCCGCATTCCGGTGCTCATGCCCAGTGTCACTTCGGCGGAAATACAACGAATATATGGCGGCAGCAATAAAAAGAAGCCGAATATCTTCTGCATGAGCGAGAGTGACCTGGCGCAGACGCAAGCTATACTCAATATCCTGCGCAAGAAGTATCCTACGGATCATGTACTCCTCCTCTCGCGCGGTGGTAACGCGGATGATTATGTATCCTCGTTCACCGCCTATATGCCTTATTTCGCAACCGAACTGCGATTCAAAGGAGTGGAAGAGTTCACCTTCTCGGATAAAGAGAGCCTCAGGGAAAACATACTTCAGATACGGAGCAGAGAGACCTATGAGAAATTCACCTCGGTCATCTTTTATATTCCTTCTACCGTCGAGGACATGCGGATGATAGACGAAGTGCTGACAGAAGAAGACATCACGCCGGGAATCAGTATAGCGGGGAATACGCAGTACTTGGATAATAAGACTTTCCCCAGCATCTACTGTCCCGACCTGGGATGCAATGTATTGTTGGAGAACAGCCTGACGCATGAGTTCGAAGGTATCGCGCTATGCGGCGATCCCGAGAGCGGTTTCCCCGCCGCGCGCAAGGCGCAGACAGGCAAAGAGATACAGAGCGGTTATGCGCAGTTATACGACTGCTTCACGCTGATCAGTCTCGCTCTTGCCCATCAAGAGACCGCCAAACTGCCCACCCTGCGCGAGGCGATAGTAGCGGTCATGGACGCGTGCGACGGCAGCGGCGACGAGTTCTCCTGGACGGAGGACGGCCTGCGGTACGGTTTCCGCTCGATCCGCGACGGGCATATCCCGGCACTGTCCGGTGCGTCCGGCTGCTGGGTCTTCGACCGAGAGACGCATATCAGCCAACTCGGCAGTTGGTACGGTCATTGGCGGTACTACGACGGGCAATACCATCTCGTGGAATACATGACCCGCAGCGACCATGCCAAACAAGCCGGCATGGACCAAATGTGGGATTGGAGTTCCGACGTCATATTGGCCTTTAGCGAAGAAACGAAAGCTCCCCCGTACGAACCGCTGCAAGACCGCTATGCCGTAGTCATGGCTACCAGTACGGGATGGAACAACTACCGTCATCAGGCGGACGCATTGGAGATGTACCGCATGCTCCGCAACGCCGGTTATGACGACGAGCATATCGTGCTTATTACCGAGGATGACCTCGCGGATAATCCCCAGAACCCCCAGCCGGGAGTGGTACATGTCACGCCGGACGGCGAGAACCTGCATGCCAACATCGTCAATGACTACCGCATCAGCCAACTCACGCCGGAAGATCTCGGACACATCCTCTCCGGCACGGTCACCGAGCGAACGCCTCAGGTCGTACACGGCTCCAAGAGCACCAACGTCCTCCTTTTCTGGAGCGGACACGGGGCATATAACCGAAAAATCAACTGGGGCAACAACTACATCACCTCCGATGAGATCAACGCTATCCTCACCGGTGCGCAGGGTAACTTCCGCAAGCTCCTCTTTGTCATGGAGACCTGCTATAGCGGTTCTGTAGGCGAGGACATGCCGGAAATACCGGGTTTGCTGATGCTGACGGCATGTGCTCCGGGTGAGAAATCGCATGCGGATGTGATAGAGGGCAGTATATACCTATCGAACGCGTTCACTCGCGTCTTCCGCGAAGAAGTGGAGCAGAACACGCATATCACGCTCTATGATCTCTACACGGCTCTTGCGCGGCACACGACGGCAAGTCATGCGATGATGTACAACTATGCCTCCTACGGCAGCGTATACAGCAACACGATGGCTGAATATTTTAACCCACAATATTAACCCTTTAATTTGATAA
>CADBVL010000053.1 GCA_902798015.1 uncultured Bacteroidales bacterium | reverse complement strand
TTTTATCTTCGGTGTTTATCACCCTCTTCTTAACCCTCGGCACCTTTGCCTTCTATGGGTATCTGCTCCGCATGCTACGCGACCTTCCGCTCTCGTGGACATGCTACCAACAAGTTCTCGTCCTCGCGATCATCGCAGTACTATGTTTCATCTTCGCCTGTTTCTTCGGCGCACAAATCCCCCAAGGCTATGAGTTACCCGCATGAGTTATTGCACAACGGCGCACAGCTGAGGTTGGTCGGTGTGCATCCGACTGCCAAAACAGCTTTTTATGTCAATGACGGCAAGGGCGGCGTCATTGGTGTGCGCGTCTATCCCGATGGTCGAAAAGTCGTGGTCAATCCGATTTTTTCTAAATTAACGCCTACTAAAAAAAGAGACAGAACCGAGGGGTATCTGCTATTTAGAGATGCTTGGGGGAATCATTTACATATATATGCTTCGCATGCTGTCTTTTGTGCATGGTGTCACGAGATACCCGCAGGAATGACCATCGACCATATCAACGGAGTAACCACCAACGACTCTATCGGCAACCTCCGCTGTGTGACCATGGCGGTTAATCATCGCGACGGGGGCTTCCTACAAAAACTGCGTAATAAAGGCATCAAGCCTGCCGACGTCCGGCGATCATATCTCCTCCGCTATTTTGACCGCATGGCGCATATAAAAGCGAACATCTCCATAAATCGCTACAAGCACCTCGACCGCGCCGACCTAATGACCATCCTCTTTTACGACATCCCAGTCGTCTATGACCACTTCAAAAAAGAGTACAACATCGAACTCCCGGTGATTTCAATTTCTAATTTCTAATTTCTAATTCCTCTTCCACCCGCATGGATTTTTTGTTATTTTTTGTAAGGGCAAAGCCCGTATTTTTGTAAGGCGGTAGGACGGCTATCAAGCCGGACAAAATGGTTAGCGGGGATTGGGCGCTGGGAGCTTGCTCACGAGCGACCAATAAACGATAAACATTAGACCAAAAGGTCGTACCGCCGCGTTTTTGATTTAATACTCTTTTTTATATGTTTTTGCGCGGCAGCGTGTTTTATATGTTTTTTTCTATCAAAAAATAATTTCTAATTATGAACATTCCTGAATTAAAAAAAGCCTTGTATGAAGGCATCGTCAACTTCGAGTTCGTCAAGAAAAACGGGGAGCACCGAAGCGCCCGCGGCACGACCTGCCCGGATCTCGTTCCCGTCGATAACTGCCCCAAAGGGGCGCGTACACCCGAGCAGAAAGCCGCTTTCGAACGGCAGACCGTCGCTTTTTACGACATCGATAAGAAAGCTTGGCGATCAATGCGCATCGACACTATCTGGTCATATTCCAGAGCTCTCAAACTGACTTAGTCCTTTTCGGAACAAGTCGAGTAAAGAGAAAAGAAGCAAAAGAGAAAACACTATGTAGGTGGGAAATATCCCCAAAAAAATAATTTATATTATAAATTTTAAAAAAGCCCCCTTTATGGATACATTAGATGAAGTGCTCAGCAAGCGGTTTAGTAAGTCGCTCGTCGCCTTTCTTAAACTCGTTGACCCGGAGCGCAAATATCAGGTGGACAACTTGTTAGGAAGGACGTGGGATAGGCTCTCCATCAGCGAACAACGGAAACTCTATCTCTATCTCCTCTACCGAAAGTGGCGAGGGCTTGACATCTTTGGTGAACCCTACTTGATCATCATGAATTGTCATCCTGTACCCTTCAACTGGAACGGCATGGCTATGTGTGAAACGCTCATCAAAGAAGGTAAAGTGCTTATCGCCAAATATCATGGTTCGTACGGCTATTACACAAAAGATGAAATCGCCCTCTACGGACTTGAAATCAAAATTTAAACTACGCGCTTTATACTGAAAACACTTAAAAAATCTTACAATTATGAAAGTAACATTTACTGCCGGTATTGAATCGCTTTCCGGCTCTCTCAAACAAAAAAACGGTTCGCGTATCATCTTTAGAACCTTCACGAAACCTTCCGCTAACCGCAAATCCGACAAGGAAACACGCATGTACATCATGCCACCGCAAAAACGGACATCGCCTGTCTCCGAAAAAGAATTGAAACATCGGGCAAGGTTCGCACAAGCGGCTGATTTAGTCGCACGCATGCCGGAGGACGAGAAAAAACGTATTGCCGAAGAATGGCGTAAAAACAAGTACAAATACAACGGCAAAGAATACAAATCTTTCCGGGGATTCCTCTTGGCGAAAGCAATGAACGAGTTTATTCACTAATTCACTACTCGTTTACTACTCGTTCACTACTCATTAACTACTCATTTACTAGTTCAGAATTAAATTCTATCAATTATGAAAATCATCTTAACAAAACAATGTGAAAGCTTAACAGGCTCTGTAGGACGTGGCTTCGGATACCACATCCAAAAACGTAAGAACGGCTTCTTCGCCAAACGTGACTCGAAAGGGATCGTACCGCCGGACGGACATTGGCGCTTCATCGTCGCTTGTGCCGAACAGGCGCAAATGAAGTTGCACATCGCTGACATCAAAGTCGATTGGCTCGAACTGCAAACTGCTCTCTACGAGGCGCGTCACTTCACCGCCTCCGAGCAGGTAAGGCGCAACTATGCCGACAAGAGCAAAGCGACCTACAATGCGAGCGACATCATCAATCTTAAAACAACTTTCAGCTTATGATGAAACATGCAATTACATTCACGCAACTCACCGCACGCCTCGAAAGAGCCATACATTGCGATGTAGGCTTGCAAGGACTAAACATCCTGCTCTACGGATGGATAACCAAGCACGGACGGTGCTCACGGGCACAGTTATGTATGCGAAATAAAGCCGATGGAGAGTTTTGGCTATCTCGCTCAGAAGCCGAACATTTTTCGCAGTATTGCGGGTATGATTTGACCCACGATTGAGAAAAATATAAGGTTCTTAATTCTGCGAACTCACTTTCTTGGTGGGTTCGTTTTTTTACTGTACTTTTGCACTCGAAATCAAAAACACATGAAAGAAAAACAGACAAATATCATCCAACTCATCATCGCCGCATTGGTCGTCCTTGGTGGCATGGCGCTGCTCTTTGTAGGCGTCAAAACCGACCCCGCTGGACAGATTCACGAAACGGTGCTCGTCGCTTTCGGAGAAGCCGCCACCTTTGCAGGCAGTTTGCTGGGAATAGACTACTATTACCAGCGTAAGGGTCCCCGGAAATTTTAATTTTTGGGGAGAGGAGGAAGTGCGACAATTATACGAGTTACGGAGTAACGAAATAATCGTGCCCTTGCGGCTAAGAAGTCATTGTAAGCCACTTCCGACGAGGGAATAGATTACCACTATAAATCCAAAATCACCAATGAGAGTAGCAACACTGACAAGGAAACATAAAGACGGGAAAGCGGTCATCGGCACCATGGCTATCCCCTATAACGGCTCCATCTACGAGGCGAAAACAATCGAAAATGCGGACTTCCTCATTCCCGAAGGGGAATACGAACTCGACATTACTTGGTCGCCTAAGTTCAAAAAACCCATGCCGCAGATCATGGACGTCCCCGAGCGAGAGGGCATTCGCATTCATATGGGCACTAAACCCGAACACTCAACAGGGTGCGTACTCGTGGACTTCGTGACTATGCAAATTGTTAACTCATTTATTAAAGTAACCCAATATCTAGAAGAAGATGAAAAAGCACAAATCAAAATCATTGATGATTATTCTGCTTAGTGCAGTAATCCTTTGCGCCATCGCTTGCGGCGTCTGTAGTTGCAAGGCTTGGAGAACCATCACCACTACCTCCTCTTACGTTCAGCAGAACGACTCTGCGAAAGTCACAACGACTATCTCGACCAAGACGGTGGAGGAGTATCAGGGCGTGAAGAAACGCTAACAGGTAAAGGACTCGCCTGTTGAAAGAATGAGTCTGTTTATTTAAGGTATAACCATGAAGAACACACAACTATGGCAAAAATTAAATGGGCTAAGGGTATTGATTATGTATCCGGCCTTCTGAGCGCTCGTCCCAAGAAAGGTGAGCCTCACAGCTCCCATGCTAATGCCTTACTCGCTACCCACCGCAAAGCGGCTACCACCAACCCGGATTGCACCCGCGTCTACATGGTAGGTGAGTACAACCGCTCGACCGACCCGTCGGCAAAGGAGTTGCTCATCCGAGCACGCTTCAATGCGGTAAGCAAGGCAGTGCAGCTGCGTCGTAAAGACCTCATGCAAATCAACCAGGACAACGCCGCGTTCCTCGCGCAGCGTGACACCGCCGGCGGCAAAAAGACCCTCACGGCCTATTTATGGTCCGTTTGTGGTGCTGAGTATGATCAGCAACACGGTCAAGGCTAACGGACCACGGGGTCCCCGCAAATTTTAATTTGTGGGGAAAGCGGAGCGGCCCCGAGTACTTACTACTAAAACGCAGTTTTGGTACATGTACGAGGGGTTTGCCCACGCGGAAAGTCTGCGGAGACGAGTACGATGCTGAGCACGGAGCGTAAGCGAGCAAGGCTCGCACGTAGCACAAGCGGGGTCCGCATTTGCGGGCTCCGCTCTGTTTATTGGCTGACGCCGTGTAGTGCGACCAAAGGTCGCGTTTAAACGCCCGCAGGGCATAAACTGCCGCAGGCTATACACGGAGCGAAGCTCACTACACGCCGCATGGATTTTTGGACATTTTTGTGAGGGCTTAAAGCCCGTATTTTTGTAAGGCGGTAGGACGGCTATCAAGCCGGACAGAATGGTTAGCGGGTATTGGGCGCTGGGAGCTTGCTCACGAGCGACCAATAGACGATAAACATTAGACCAAAAGGTCGTACCGCCGCGTTTTTGATTTACTACTATATTTTTTTATGTTTTTTTCGCTCTAAAACTTGCGTATGTGCAATTTTTGTAGTACCTTTGCAGTCGGAATATGTCAATTAACCGTTTAACATCAATTAATACCAATTTTCTAAACACAAAATCTTATGAATGATTTAACAGTTTTGATGTATGTCGTTTTAGCGGCATCCGTCTTAGCACTCGGTTTTGCGTACTTCTTCTACCGCTCGATGTTGGGCAAGGACGAAGGTACCGACCTGATGAAGACCATCGCCTCGCATGTGCGCAAAGGTGCGATGGCTTATCTTAAACAGCAGTACAAAGTGGTGACGATCGTCTTCGTCGTACTGGCTGCTGTCTTTGCCATCATGGCGTATTTTAATCTGCAGAACGGTATCGTATGGTTCGCCTTCCTGACCGGCGGTTTCTTCTCCGGCTTGGCAGGTTTCTTCGGTATGAAGACCGCGACCTACGCGTCCGCCCGCACCGCCAACGCAGCCCGTCAGAGTCTGAACGCAGGTCTGCAGGTAGCCTTCCGCTCGGGTGCAGTGATGGGTCTGACGGTAGTCGGACTCGCGCTGCTCGACATCGCAGGATGGTTCCTCGTACTGCAGAAGACCGGTCTGCTTGCTCTCGTTGGTGCTGACGGCGACCTGATCACCATCACCACCACCATGCTGACCTTCGGTATGGGTGCTTCGACCCAGGCGCTCTTCGCCCGCGTGGGTGGCGGTATATACACGAAAGCGGCTGACGTAGGTGCGGACCTCGTGGGCAAGACCGAATATAACATCCCGGAGGATGATCCTCGTAACCCTGCTACCATCGCCGACAACGTAGGCGATAATGTCGGCGACGTAGCCGGCATGGGTGCCGACCTCTATGAGTCGTACGCCGGTTCTATCCTCGCTACGATGGCGCTGGGTGCATCTGCTTTCGCGTTGATGCCCGAGATGCAGCTCAAAGCGGTGCTGGCTCCCTCGCTCATCGCTGCCTGCGGCGTGCTCCTCTCCATCATCGGTATCTTCCTCGTGAAGACCAAAGAAGGGGCGGGCATGAAAGAACTGCTCCGCGCCCTGTCTATCGGTACGAACACCGCCGCATGCCTCATCGCCGTAGTGACCTTCGGTATCTTCTACTGGCTCTTGGGCGACAACCCTGCCGCGCCGAACCAATGGTGGCAGGTCAGCCTCTCCGTCGTAGTAGGACTCGTTGCAGGTATCATCATCGGACAATCGACCGAATACTATACCTCGCAGAGCTATAAACCGACGCAGAAAGTGAGTGAGAGCTCGCAGACCGGTCCCGCCACCGTCATCATCAGCGGTCTGGGTCTCGGTATGCTCTCCACGGCTATCCCGGTTATCACCGTAGGTGTCGCTATCATCCTCGCTTATCTCTGCGCCAACGGTTTCGCTATCGAGTTCAGCGCACAGAACCTCTCCATGGGTCTGTACGGCATCGGCATCGCCGCTGTCGGCATGCTCTCGACCCTGGGTATCACCCTCGCTACCGACGCCTACGGACCTATTGCCGACAACGCCGGCGGTAATGCAGAGATGTCGGGTCTGCCGGCTGAGGTACGTCAGCGTACCGACGCACTCGACGCACTCGGAAACACCACCGCTGCTACGGGTAAAGGCTTTGCCATCGGTTCCGCCGCTCTCACGGCACTCGCACTCTTGGCTTCCTACGTAGAAGAGATAAAGATCGCGCTCATCCGTACGGGCGAAGCACTGCCGAACGGGGTAGAGGCGGCGAAAGCAACACTCGTGGACTTCATGGACGCATATAACGTCAACCTCATGAACCCCATCGTGCTCGTAGGTATCTTCATCGGCTCGATGATGGCCTTCCTCTTCTGCGGTCTGACGATGAACGCTGTCGGACGCGCTGCACAGAAGATGGTGGAAGAAGTGCGCCGTCAGTTCCAGACCATCAAGGGTATCCTCGAAGGCAAGGCCGACCCCGATTACGCACGCTGCGTAGCGATCTCGACCAAGGGCGCACAGCATGAGATGTTGCTGCCGTCTATCCTCGCTATCATCGTTCCGATCATCACGGGTCTCGTACTCGGCGTAGCCGGCGTACTGGGACTGCTCATCGGCGGACTGGCAACAGGCTTCGTCCTCGCTGTCTTCATGGCGAATGCCGGAGGTGCGTGGGACAACGCGAAGAAATATGTTGAGGAAGGACACTTCGGCGGCAAGGGCAGTGACTGCCACAAGGCTACCGTAGTAGGCGACACCGTAGGTGACCCGTTCAAAGACACGTCGGGACCGTCACTCAACATCCTCATCAAACTGATGTCGATGGTATCCATCGTTATGGCCGGACTGACCGTAACATACCACTTGTTATAATATGAAGATTTACAGAGGAAACATTCTCTTCACACCCACTCCGGAACAGTTTACTGTTCTGGAGCGCGGGTATGTGATCGTAGGCGATGACGGCAACATCATCAAGACCTGCCAGGACCTGCCGGCGGATTGCAAGGACGCGGAAGTGGTCGATTTCGGCGACCAGTTGGTCATGCCGGCGATGAACGACCTCCATGTTCACGCACCGCAGTACCGCAACCTCGGCATCGCCATGGATATGGAGTTGCTGCCGTGGCTCAACACCTATACCTTCCCCGAGGAGTCGAAGTACAAAGACCTTAAGTACGCGGAGCGTATGTACCGCCGTTTCGTGCACGACCTGTGGAAGTTAGGCACGATGCGCGCGGCGATCTTCGCCACCATCCATCCCGACGCTACTTGCCTCCTGACTGACCTGCTTCACGAAGCCGGCATGGGCGGCATGGTGGGCCTCGTAGGCATGGACCGCAACGGACCTGCTACGCTGAGCAACACCGTAGAAGAAGCCGTCGAAGGCACCAAGCGGGTGATGGAACACACCAAAGACATGCCCCTCGTCTCCGCTATCGTCACCCCGCGTTTCGTACCCAGTTGTACACCACGCATGATGACCGCTCTCGGACTCCTGGCGAACGAATACAACCTGCCGGTTCAATCCCACCTGTCGGAGAACCAGTCGGAGATAGCATGGGTGGCGGAACTCGAACCTGAGTCCACTTGTTATGGCGACGCCTACCGCCGCTACGGTATGTTCGGTCAGACACCGACACTCATGGCGCACTGCTGCTACACCGACGGCGAGGAGTTCGAACTGATGCGCAAGAACCATGTCTTTGCTGTCCATTGTCCGACGAGCAACTGCAACCTCGGGTCGGGTATCGCGCCTATACGCCGCTTCCTATCGGCCGGCATCCCCGTCGCCTTGGGTTCGGACGTCTCGGGAGGTAGCGGTTTCTCTATCTTCCGCGTGATGCATTACACATTGCAAATGGCGAAAATGCAATGGGTGCGTACCGACCACAAAGACCAGTTCCTCAGCCTGAGCGAGGCTTTCTGGCTGGCTACCAAGTCCGGCGGTTCGTTCTTCGGCAAGGTAGGGTCCTTCGAACCCGGCTATGCCTTCGATGCACTCGTCGTGGACGACAGCGACCTCAACTTCGACAACTATACCATCCAGCACCGCCTCGAACGCTATATCTACCTGGGCGACGACCGCCAACTGACGCATCGTTTCTGCCAGGGAAAAGAGATAGCCGCTCCGCGGATTAGTGGGTTAGTGGATTAGTGGGTTAGTGGATTAGTGGATTAGTGGATTAGTGAAAGTTGTTCATTTTTCGGAAGGCTTGCCGCTGACGGACTACCTGGCGATAGAGCAAGACTTGGTAAAGAGCGTCGCAGAACCGATGCTCTTTACTTGGATGGTGTCCCCTACGGTCATCTACGGCCGTCATCAGGAAGCATCGGTGGAGGTGAACGAGCCTTACTGCCGCGAACATGGCATCGCAGTGGTGCAACGCAAGAGTGGGGGAGGATGCGTCTATGCGGACGAAGGCAACCTGATGATCTCTTTTGTCTCGCCGAGTACCCATAGCGAAGCGGTGTTTGCGTTCTTCCTGGATAGGCTCTCCCGCGCGCTGCGAGCCAAAGGGTTGCCGGCGGTGACGACTGCGCATAATGACATCCTCGTGGACGGACGCAAGGTATCCGGCTGCGCCTGCTTCACCTCTCCGACAGGCACCATCGTACACGGCACCTTACTTTATGACGTGAACCTCGAGGCGATGCTGCAGGCACTAACACCGGGCACGGACAAACTCGCCAAACACGGCGTGGCGTCCGTAAGACAACGCGTGGCCAACCTCAGAGAGTTGACCACGGCGTTCGAGGATATCCACGCGCTGCGCGCGTATATAGAATCGTTTATGGAAAGCTTATAAAGGCAGGTAGATGACTTGTTTGGTCTCAAACCACTCGCTTTTGAACCATTGACTGCAGGGGGTGACCTCTGCTTTTTTTATGAAGGGCGCTATCTCTGCCTGCAGGTCGCCGCCCTTGAGTACCACCAAGCCGTTGGGCACAGCATTGCGGTGCTTGCCCGAGATATTCTTACGGATGAGTTTGACCAGATCGGGTAGGGGCATTACGGCACGGGAGACTACAAAATCGAATTGCCGTTTCTCTTCTTCTGCGCGTTCCTGCTTGCATACCACGTTCGTCAGCCCCAGGGCTTGCGCAACTTCCGACGCCACCTTGATCTTCTTGCCGATAGAATCTATCAGCAGGAACTGACACTCCGGGAACATAATCGCCAAGGGGATACCCGGAAAACCGCCACCCGTACCGACATCCATGATCGTGGAGCCGGGCTGGAAAGGTAGCAACTTGGCTATCGCCAGCGAGTGAAGCACATGGTGCTCATAGAGGTGGTCGATGTCCTTGCGAGAGATCACATTGATCTTCGCGTTCCAGTCCCGATATAGCGCGTCAAGCGCAGCGAATTGCTGCCGTTCTGTACGTCTTCGTCCTCTTCGATCTTGTCGATGAGTTTCTGTACCGACTCGCGTTGGTCTTCCGGCAGTTCCTTGGTGTCGTTCGGGATACGGACGAACTCAATGGACTGGATCTCGAAACCGTTGTCCTCGAGGTACTTCTGCATGTTGATCGCCTCGTTGAAGTCGGAGTAGATGACGATAGTGTTCTCCTCCTCGTCCACGCCGAGTTCCTCTACGCCGAAGTCAATGAGCTCGAGTTCGAGTTCGTCGAGGTCGATACCGTCTTTCATCGTCACGGTAAAGCATGCCTTGCGGTCAAAGAGGAACTGCAGTGAACCCTGCGTTCCGAGCGTGCCGCCGAACTTCGTGAAATACGAACGGATATTCGCTACCGTACGCATGTGGTTGTCGGTAGCGGTCTCAACGAAGATAGCGATGCCATGCGGACCGTATCCCTCGTAGTTGATCTCCTTGTAGCCCTCGGACGACTTATCGGTCGCTTTCTTGATAGCGCGGTCGATATTATCCTTCGGCATGTTCTCGCGCTTGCACTGCTGGATGAGTGCGCGCAGACGCGGGTTGGAGTCGGGATCGGGACCACCCTCACGGGCAGCGATAGTGATTTCCTTTCCTAATTTCGTAAATGTGCGAGACATGTGTCCCCATCTTTTCAGTTTTGTCGCTTTGCGATATTCAAATGCGCGTCCCATATAAACTATTTATGATTTATGATTTAAACTTTCACTCTTTAAACTTTAAACTTTAAACTTTAAACTTTAAACTTTCACCTTACTCCGCCGGGGTAGGATCCGCGTGGTCGAGGATAGTCTCGACATGCACTTCCTCGAAAGTGATGTTAAACTCTACGCGGCGGTTCTTAGCGCGTCCGGCCTTGGTGCTGTTATCAGCAATAGGTACATCCGGCCCGTAGCCGACAGCCGTCATACGCTCTGCAGGAACACCCTTTTTCACAAGGTAGTCCTTCACGGCATGCGCACGCTTGTCGGACAGTTTCCTGTTCAACTCGTCTTTTCCGGTATTATCGGTATGACCTTGTACTTCGATGATATAATTCGGGTTCTCGATGAAGGTCTCAGCGATCTGGTCGAGCAGCGGGAAGGACTTCGACTTGATAGTAGCTTTACCGGTCTCGAACTCGATACCTTGCATTGCTTTCTGCAGCAGTTGGCGTACTTCGCGTTTTACCTCCGGACAACCCTTGTTGGCCTTCACACCCGGCACTAATGGACACTCGTCCTTATAGTCAGGCACTCCGTCGCCGTCGCTGTCGCGGTCGCAACCCTTCTCGTCCGTATGACCGAGAGCTTCTTTCTTCGTGTCAGGACAGTCGTCGAGGTAGTCAGGCACGCCGTCACCGTCGCTGTCAATAGGACAGCCGTCTTTGTCCACAAGTCCCCAAGCCGCTTCCGGAGTATCCGGGCACTTGTCGAGGTAGTCAGGTACTCCGTCGCCGTCGGTATCCAGCGGACAACCCTTCTCGTCAATTTTGCCATAAGCCTCTTTCGGGGTGTTCGGGCACTCGTCGAGGTAGTCAGGTACGCCGTCGCCATCGGTGTCCAGCGGACAACCCAAGCTGTCCACCATGCCGATAGCCGCTGCCGGCGTTCCAAGACAATGGTCGAGATAATCTGCGATACCGTCGTGGTCCTCATCGATCGGACAACCTACGCTATCTACGGCTACGCCGCGCGGAGTCTCAGGACACATGTCGATCTTGTCCCATACACCGTCTTTGTCTGTATCCTTGCGGTTCGTTCCCCAGCAGATCGAGAAACCAAGGGCGAGATTAACCATCTTCGCCTTGTCCGGCAAGAGGTATTTGGGTACACCGTTCACATCAATAGCCGCATAGCTCGTCGGGATATAATCCATAGCGAGGGTCATGTTGATACCGTCATACGGCATGAAACTCAGACCTGCGCCGATATTACTGTACTTACCGTTGTTCATCAGCGAGTAGGAAGCCGCGATATTAAACCAACGTACGGGGCGGAAGGAGACACCGAAGGTGACCTCTTCGTACAGACGTGCGTTGTACAGACGTGTTGCGGAAACAACACCGATACCTACGCGGTTGTCCCAGAAATTGGCGTCCAAACCGAGGTTGAAGCGCGCGGAGATCATCTTCGCATAACCATTACCGGCTTGATGGAGGATGATGTTGTTCGCCAAGCCTTGCAGGTTCTTGAGCACGGAGTCAAGCACCAGTTGCGTGTCAAAATTACCGTCCTGGTTCCGGAAGGCAGGATCGTTATAATCAATCCGACCTACGCCGTTGAAGGTCGTGTCCATCGAAGCGGTATATTTCTTGGAATTGGTCCAGTAGATGAATCCGAGGTCGTTGATGGCACCGGTCACCTGAAGGTTCTCGATAGGCTTCCATGCAAAACCGAAGTCGATGGCAGCACCATAACCGCTGGGAGTGAGCAATCCCGGTATATTACGCAGGTTGATGATAGAGTCCATCGAGATAGGTTGGCCTCCTGTACTGCCGTTCTTGAAGTCGTTGATGACATCGATCAGACGTCTGCCGTCCATTTGGGGCAGTGCGTTGAAGTTCATCGGACCGGCCATCTCAACGGCCATGTCGCCCTTGATACGCCATTCGTCGGTGCTGGCGTCAATGCCGAGCGTCCTGGAGCGAACCGACATGTCCATAGTTCCCAAAAGGAACTTGAGTTTACCACCGACCGTCCAGTGCTCGTCAATGCGGTGACTGTAACCGGCGCCGATCTCGGTGAACGCGGTTCCGCCTGCACCCAGTCCGGAGAGGTTGAACGAGTTGATCACACCCGGGTTGAGGGCCTTCATACCTCCGTCGAACAGGAAGTTGAACATAGGCTTGGGAAGGGTACCTCCCATGTCAATACGTTCGTTGATACCGATCATCAGGTAGCCGTCATCCTTGATACGCAGACCCATATTGAACCAACTGAAGTCGATGCTGGCGTTCATGAGCGTCATGTTATGCAAGGTGCGGAGGAATGCCTGTTTGTCGGCATCCGGGTGAAGCGGCGTGATCGTTTTGCCCGTAGCGGGATCTACAAACAGCACGTCACTCATCGTTATCGAGTTATTGCCGATGCCGAGACTCGTCCAACCCAGCGGGGTGAAGTTGATATATCCCTGACTGACAGGCTGAAGAGCCGGGTTAAGCGTGTGACGCATCGGAGCGTTCTCCAGGAAGTAGAGCGTCGTCACCTGTTGTGCTTGTACACTGAGTGCGAAAAGTGCCACGAGGGCTACAAGAATCGATTTGATACGTTTCATAATTCAGCCCTCCTTATTTCTTACTGTTAAAATTCATTATGGCATCTATCTGCGCTGTGAGGCCGATATTGAGCTCCAGATGTTGCTCCGAAGTCAGCGGAGCCTCCTTCAGGCCCGGGTTCGCTTTGAAAGCGTTGTTGAGCGCCTCATTATCAACGAGCACCTTATACGCGATGCGTTTGATATCCGGTACCACTTTCAACTTCTCTTTGCTCATACGGGCGGTGAGAATACTCTTGCCCGGCTCACCCGGTACCCATTGTCCCATGGCGTTCTTGGTAAAGACGGGAGGAACAATACGGAGAGTGTCCTCGAGGAAGGGGTTGAACAGCTTGGTCGGATCGGTAGGATCTTTGATCGGCTGGCCGTCTTTGCCGAAATACTCGAACACGGCCTTAACGGTCAACGGTATCTCGCTCAGCGCAGTAACGTACAGCGTCACCTCTCCTGCGTGGAGCGAGTCGATGATTTGGGACTCACGTACCAACGAGTCGATATTGACAGCGGTGAGGTTCACATCCCTTATGGTATCCGTGTAGTTGACGAACAATCCGTCGCGGAACTTCAACGGTAACGTACAAACGGCATTGATAGCCACTTTCGTGTCCGGCAAAATACGGATTTGAGGAGTCGCGTATCTATCGAAACTTACCACGAAGTCATAACCAAGTTTCTGAGGCATATTAGCGAACAACTTGTCAATACGTCCTTTCTCTTCACTGTTGTCGAAAAGAACGGACATCTGAATCGATTTACCGATGGGATCGATTTTGGGATCCGGATCCAGATATGGATAGAGACGCACCATAGGACGTTTTCTATCACCGTTGAAGGAGGCGTACGTGGAGTCGCCGTCTTTGTTTATCGTGTAAACATAGTTGCCTTCGATGGTCATCTGTCCGGCAACCTTCGTTTCGATCTGTACATCGATCTTCGGATCAGTAAACGGAGTGCTGGCGTTCTTCAGGAAACTGAGACTGCTCCAACTGCCACTCAAATCAATCTCCACGTTCTTGGAAATCATGTCTTTGGACGGATCGAAGTAACCCCAAATAGCCTTATAGTCAATAAATTCAACCTCCAGATGGTAGTCGAAGCGCGCGGTTTTGGGCACCTCTATCTGTCCTGCGGAAGAAGGAACGGTGAAGGTGAACTTCACTTTGAAAACCACCGAGTCCACTACGTTCTGCTCGTATTCGATATAGGATTTTCCTTTCATGTTACGATCCTTCATCAGACAGATAGAGAAATTGTCAATCTCGGTATCGAACTTCTTGCCGTATGCTCCGCTTTCGCCCTTACGGTAAATAACCTTCGAATTGCCGGCCTGACGATAGACGCTTTTACCCAGCACTAATTCGACTGAGTCTATCCATTCCCAGTCAAGAGGCAGGTCGGTCCTGTTGATGATAGAGGAGAAACGTGCGTTCTCGATAAGGGCGCTATCCAAACGCTCTTTACCCAATTCCTTATTGATATCTTTTAACTGAAGGGGCAGTTCAAACTCCAGGGTGACAGGCTGATCCATACCCGTGATCTTTCCATTGACAAGAACACCGGCTGCATCCAACTTGTCATACACCTTCAGATTCAGATCCTTCTGGGAGATGTGATCTTTCATGTCAAAATCGTGGTATTCACGACTGTCAGGGAACGTGTCCCGCCAAGTGATCACTCCTCCGTTAACGGAGTCAATGTACAATCCCTGAATCTGCCCGACAAAGTCGCCGAGCTGGGCGCGTACGCTACCTACAGGCAAAGCCATGCCCATCTGTAACTGAGCCGTGGTGTCCACGTTTTTCAGGTCGATGTCCGAGTGACATGCCATTAGCATGCCGCACGCAAATACCATTAAAAGAGCTTTTTTCATTGTGTTATAGAATAAGATTGTTTGTTATAAAGCAAATCTGCGTACTAGGTGTTTCCGTTAAGCGGAAAAACCGCTACAGGGAAAAGGCCTACACCTTTGCGGGTGCAAAGGTAATACTTTTTTATGATATATGCAAATAAATTGTGCAAATTTATCGCAGGAGGTATATTTTTTCCGTCGCACGGGTGACGGCGGTGTAGAGCCAGCGGAGATATTCCCGCTTTTCGTGCTCCTCTAATCCGCTAATCCACTCATCCCCTAATCCGCTGTCGATATACACGTGCCGCCATTGTCCGCCTTGCGCTTTGTGGCACGTCACGGCATAGGCGTAGCGTATCTGCAACGCATTGTAATACGGCGAGTCATACACGGCTTTGACGAGGTCTTTCTTGTTGCGTATCTCCGGAAAATCCTCGGCGATACGGGCAAAGAGTTCTTTCTGTAGCCGGTAGTTCGCCTCGGGGCTGTCCGTAGTGAGGGTGTCCAACCATACAAGCGCCTCTATCTCCCAGTCATAATCCACCGACTTCAACTCGGCTTTCGCGAAATGGAATCCGTACAACTCATGGGTGTTGGTCAGGCGTTGGATCTCCAGCATGTCGCCGTTGGCGAGAAACTCCAAGTCCTTGTACTCCTGCGCCCAGAAATAATTGTTCTTGCTGATCATCACGCGGTCGCCGTTGGACAGTTCGTCCTCTTTCCACAAGATACGCGCACGCACGCCTTGATTATAGAGGTTGGTCATCTTGTTGCTGCGCGTGATAATGAGTGTCTCTTCGGAACCCACGGTGCGCCAACTCTGCTCGATGGTCTCAATAACCTCGTCACCGGGCACCTTGACGATGTCCACGCCATTAGGCTGGATCTGAAAGCTCTTTTCCTCATGGATGGAGGTGGGGGCGGCTTGTTCTCCGCGAATCCTCGTGGCCTCGGATAAGATACCGCTGTCGAGGGCTTGCCGCGCCACTTGTGTCAACGCGTATGTACTTACATTCAGGTTGTACCGCGCCATGAAATCCGGAACCAATGCCGGACTGTTGATGCTGCCGACAGGGGGTAACTGTGCATCGTCACCCAAAAGAAGCAGACTGCAGCCATGCCCGTTATATACATACTTCACCAAATCATCCAGCAGACATCCGCTACCAAAGGTAGGGTTATCCCGCGCGCCGGAAAGCATGGAAGCCTCATCGACAATAAAAAGCGTGCGTATGTGCAGGTTGTCTGCCAGCGAGAAAGCGCCGAACTCATCGCCGAAGACCGATACTCTCGACTTCTGGCGGTAGATCTTCTTATGGATGGTATAGGCGGGGAATCCCGAATACTTGCTGAGCACTTTGGCGGCGCGACCGGTAGGGGCGAGAAGCACACATGGCTGTTTCAGTCCGTTCAATGCACGGACCAACGCACTCATCACGCTCGTCTTGCCCGTTCCGGCATAGCCGCGTAAGATAAATGCCTTGCGTTCATCACGGGACACCAAAAAAGTGCCGAGCGCTTGAAACAAGCCCTCTTTCTCTGCATTGGGCTCAAACGGCAACTCCGCCTTAATACGTCCTATAATGAAGTCGGTTAACATAAAAAAATACTTTTTATGTCAAAAAATTTGGTCAATTCAAAAAAAAGCAGTACCTTTGCACCCGCTTTTGAGAGTTATAGGTAGGTGCTATACGACCAGCTCCCTCTGAACTCCCCCAGGACTTGACCGTAGCAAGGGTAGGAGGTTGTAGCGGTGCGATGTAGTTAGCCTACCTTTTTTTGTGCCAGTTACCGTACCAACATGCCTTGCGCGTTATACACACGCTCTCCCTTACGAATCAATAGTTGTCCGTCGCGAAGGACTTTGATGGCTCTTCCCTTCAGGGAGGAGTCGGAGGTAGGCTCTTCCAGCCCGGTCGGTGTATCCATTTTGTATGCCTTCCAAGCATCCGGGATACCGTAACCGTACTTGTAATGCTCGGTGTCAGGGGTGTTGTAGCGATCCGAAGAACGGAGGATGCGTTCGCGTATCTGCATGGCATTCTCGTTGGGCAGCGCGGACCATAGTGCAGCTGCAAAACCGGCTAAGAGAGGTGTGGCGAAACTGGTGCCGTTGGCGCGTACGATGGCATTGGAATGATTCACCAACGTTGCTTTCACACCTACCGCGCACACCTCGGGCTTGATACGCCCGTCGGAAGAAGGACCGTAACTGGAGAAATAACCCGCCACACTGTCGGTCTTGAC
>CADBVL010000052.1 GCA_902798015.1 uncultured Bacteroidales bacterium | reverse complement strand
GTACTACAGGTTTCAGCAAAGGTGTAATCACGCCGCTTAATGCGCTCGCCGGTAACGTACGGTACGGATTGGAGAGCGGTATCGCGTTCAAAGGGTCGCGATTCGTAACCTTCCTTCCTTTAGCGCACGCGTACGGTTGTGCGTTTGACTTTCTTTCCTGTCTTGCCGCCGGAGGGCATACATGGCTTGTGGGACGTACTCCAAGTCCGAAGATTCTGTTGAAGGCATTCTCGGAAGTCAAACCTACCGTCATCCTCTCTGTGCCGCTGATTTTGGAGAAAATATACAAGAAGATGATTGTGCCGCAAATCCAAAAACCGCCTGTAAGTTGGGTGCTTAAAGTACCGTTCCTTGATGAAGTGGTATGTTCGAAGATTCGCGAACAACTCATGCAGGCTTTCGGAGGCGAGTTCAGCCAGATGATTATCGGTGGTGCGCCGCTGAACCCCGAAGTAGAGGCATTCCTTTATAGAATTAAATTCCCTGTGTCAGTAGGTTACGGTATGACGGAATGTGCACCGTTGATCTGTTTCACGCCGATAAACGAAGGACCGCGTAAATTCTCCTGCGGTCGCCCGCTGCCTGGTATTATGGAGGTGAAGATCATTAATCCGAATGCCGAAGGTATAGGTGAAGTCGTTGTCCGTGGTGAGAATACAATGGTAGGGTACTATAAAAACCCGCAGGCTACCAAAGAGAGTTTTACTTCTGACGGCTGGCTTCGTACCGGAGACCTCGGAATGCTCGATGAGGACGGATTCCTGTATATCAAGGGCCGCTGCAAGACCATGTTGCTCGGTCCCAGCGGACAGAATATCTATCCGGAGGAGATAGAAGCAAAGCTCAATAATATGCCTTACGTCTTGGAGTCGCTTGTTCTGCAACACGAAGACAACCGCCTTGTGGCGCTCATCTGCCCGGACTACAACGAAGTGGATGCCAGCGGTATGACGCGTGAGGAGTTGGAGGAACAGATGGAAGAGGCACGTAAACAGGTCAACTCCGAGTTGGCGGCGTACGAGCAGATAGCTATCGTCAAACTCTATCCCCATGAGTTCGAGAAAACTCCGAAGAAATCTATCAAGCGTTTCCTGTACACCACAGCAGGAGTATAAAGGGTAAGAGCATGAATTTGTGTATTGACCAGGGAAATAGCCGTACAAAAGTGGCGCTGATGACGGATGAAGGGAAGATTATTAAAGATCTGACCTATAAGCAGTTCAGCTCCGCGGACGTAGAACGTCTGTTTGATTTGTATGAGATCACAGACTCTATTATATCATCGGTAGTGAATATCGAAGCGGCTATAGTCAATACACTCAACCGTCGTTCGCAGCATTTTGTGCTCTTTGACCACATGACGCCTGTGCCGATTATCAATCGGTATGAATCGCCTGAAACCTTGGGACAAGATCGTCTGGCGGCTGCTGTAGGAGCGAAGAGCATATGTCCCAATGAGAACCTGCTGATCATTGACTGTGGTTCGGCAATTACATACGATTTCGTCTCGGCGGAAGGAGAGTACATGGGAGGAAACATCGCACCGGGCCTGAAGATGCGTTTCACTATTCTGCAGCGCATGACGAAAAAACTGCCATTGGTAGAAGTGGACGAGAACGAACTGATTCCGCTTTTCGGAAAGAACACGCGCGATGCGATTGCAGCAGGAGTAGTACGCGGAGTGGCGTATGAAGTAAAAGGGTACATGCGTACGCTACGCGAGAAGATGGTGAGTCAAGATAGTCCGAAACATGGCTTCCAGACTTTCCTCACCGGTGGAAATGCACCCTATATTCTCAATAATGTCCGCAATTCGCGTAACGAGAATAGACAATTGCGGTACGAAAAGCACTTGGTGCTCATTGGATTGAATACGATTTTAGTATATAATAAGTTGAAAAAGGAAAAATGAACATTGAAAGGATAAAATATCGAATAATAGCCTTGTGGATGGTGATGCTTTCACTTTTCGCCTTTCACCTTTCATCTTTATCTGCGCAGAACCTGACCAGTTCGCCTTATTCGCGGTACGCGTACGGAGACTTGAATGAGAATGTGCCTACAGCATACCGCGCTATGGGTGGAGTAGGGCTTGGTATGCGTTCCAACCGTGCTATCAATCCTTCTCAACCGGCTTCGTTCACGGCGTGTGACACGCTTACCTTTATGATGGATATTGCAGCCAGCGCAACTTGGAGTCGTTATCAGGACGCCAGCGGCATGCGCAACAAGGCAAACGGAAATCTTGAGTATCTCACGTTCCAAATTCCGTTGTGGAAACAATGGATTGCAATGTCTTTTGGACTTACACCCTACAGTTCAGTAGGCTATTCTATCTCTATAAAGGACTCAACGGCCGGTGGCGCGTATCACTAAACGACAGACTATGAGGGTGTCGGAAACATCAGCGAGGTGTATGCCGGTTTGAGTTTTAATATTTGCAACTATTTCGCCTTTGGCGCAAACTTTTATTATATGTGGGGCAGTCTTCAGCGTATGCGTGCGCTGGCATTCGAAGAGACAGGACTACAGCCTTCGTTGCAAGATGAACTGATGCTCGTAAGGACCCCGCGTCTGCGTTTTGGTGCGCAGTTCTTTCACACATGGGGAGATCACACAATCAATGCAGGTGCAATCTTTGAACCTAAGATGAAGATGAACTGTGATGTGATTGTTATTGAAACGCAGTCGGAAGACTCTATTCCTATTATTGAAGGATTATGGGAGTTGCCGATGGTATGGGGAGTAGGTGCCAGTTATACATGGGCAAACCGCTTGACGGTTGCCTTCGATTTTGAACGCCAGTGTATGGGCTCAGCGATGTATAACGGCTACTTGGGAAGTGATTCGAGGAATGGTCTGCGTGACCGCGACCGTATGGCAATTGGTGTTGAGTACCAGCATAACCCGCTTGGACGTAAATATGTGGACCGTATGCGCTGGCGGGCAGGTGTGAGCGTGCAGGATGAATACCTGGCATCAATCGGAGCTAAACGTATCACCGCCGGAATAGGTATCGGTTTCCCGGTATATGGAGTCGGCACAATGGTCAATACCACACTCGAGTATTCCCATCGCGGTAGTCCAGCCGGACTCGAAGAGAATAACTTGCGACTGACGGTAGGTATTTCCGTTGCAGAGAACTGGTTCTTCAAACGCAAATTGTAGTTTGGCACGCTAATTGTAAGAACCACTGGTAAATGCATATTAACTAACAACAAAAATAAACGATTATGAAATTCAAGACATTAGTTGTATTGGCACTCGTAGCCGCTATCCCGGCTATGGCATGTGCTAAAAAACCGAAGAAAGTAGGAGAAGTGGAAGTCGTTAAGGCAGAAGTCGAAGACGAGGACAAAGATGATGCGGAACCGGTTATCACCGAGGAGTGTGTGATGAACGTATCGCTCTTCCATGAAGCAGTGAAGAACAAGATGTATGCAGACGCATACGAGCCTTGGTGGGAAGTATATACCACTTGCCCGAATGCGAACAAGTCCATCTATTCTGACGGTGCTAAGATTGTAGAGGCTTTGTATCAAGCTACGGCAGACAAGGCGGAGAAAGAGCGTTTGGCTAAACTTGCTATTGAGATGCAAAACAAGCGTATCAAGTATTTCGGTAATGATCCCAAGTACCCGAAAGCGTATATCCTTGGCGAGAAGGGACTGGCATACATTGATTTCTATGGAGAGAGGAAGTATGATGATGCACGTGAGTGCTTGCGTAAGTCCGCTGAAGGCATGGGTATCAAGAGTAAGATGGCGGTTCTCAAAGCTCTGGTAGATGTTTCGTATGCGCTCTATAAAGCAAATCCGGACGACAAGGCTGAAGATCTGATTGGAGACTACGAGTTGGCAAGCAGTCTGTTGGCTGACCAAGCCGCTGACCCGAACAACAAGAATGCAGAATTGGCATCGAAGCAGAAAGACTATGTAGATAATATCTTTGCAATATCCGGTGCTGCAGACTGCAATAAACTGGACGAGTTGTACGCAGACGATGTGGAGGATAACAAGACGAACCTCGATGTGCTCCAGAAAATCGTAAAACTCTACAAACGTGTACGTTGTACGGAGAGTGATGTGTATTTCGCTGCTTGCGAAGCTGCACATAAACTGCAACCTACGGACGAGTCTGCTGCCGGCTGCGCTTCGATGGCTGCCAAGAAAGGCGATTACGAAGCAGCTGTGAAGTACTACGACCAGGCTATCCAGCTCGCTACTGTTGACGAAGAGTATGAGGACGTAGCGGACTACCAGTACAATGCGGCGGTATATTGCTACTCGAACCTCAAACGATATCCGGAGGCACGCCGTTATGCACAAGCTTCGATTGCAACACTGACTAATCTCGGTATGACCAAAGGTCAGGGACGTTGTTATATCATCATCGGTATGGCCTATGCAGCTACCCGTCTGTATGGTAATGACCCGAAGGGCACCATCCTCAATAAGACCGTATATTGGGCTGCAGTAGATAAGTTCGTCAAAGCAAAGCAGATCGATCCATCGGTTGAGGCAGCTGCTAATGATTGCATCTCGACCTATGCGAAATACTTCCCGACCAAAGAGGAACGTTTCGACCTGCCGAATGAGTTCTCCGGCTCTACCTATTACGTAGGAGGTTGGATCGGTGAGACTACCTCTATCCGATAAGACACTGATGGCGAGCAACCTCGTGTTGCTCGCTATCGTTATGTTCGCTTGCTCGCCTGCCGAAGAGGTGACGCACGATCAAGTACCGCCACGCGACTCGCTGCCGGTACTTGTCGGTGATACAGTGACTACGCTTATCTCGGACTCCGGCATCACGCGCTATCGAATTGAGACCGCGCAATGGTTAGTCTTCGACAAGAAAGACCCTACTTATCAGGAATTTCCGAAAGGAATCTATCTGGAGCAGTTCGATGAAGCATTGACCGTACAGGCTTCGCTTAAGGCGGATTACGCGTATTATAACGAACCAGACCAGCATTGGACGCTACGAGGCAATGTACATGCCATGAACCGCAAAGGGGAGCATTTCGATACCCAGGAACTCAAATGGGACCAACGCCTGCACCGCGTGTATTCCGACTCTGCCATTCATATCACGCGCGAGAAGAGTATCATCGAGGGAGTAGGGTTCGAGTCCAACGAAGAGATGAGCAAATATACCATCATGCATCCAACGGGTGTCTTCCCTATCGATGATGAACAAGAAGAACCGCAGAAAGAGCAGATGGAAGAGCCGAAGAAAGAGCCGACGGAAGAACCGGTGAAAGAGCAGACGGATCAACCCAAGGAAAAGACCAAGAAACAATCAAAATTTAAATTTGCAACAAAATAACATGTTATTAGCATCTAAGACAGCCATCATCACGGGTGCTGCCCGTGGTATCGGTAAACAGATAGCCCTCGCTTTTGCCCGCGAGGGGGCGAATATCGCTTTTACGGACCTGGAACTGAACGAGGCCGCCCAAGCCACACGCGACGAAATCGCTGCGTTGGGTGTGAAAGTGCAGTTCTATGCTTCCAATGCCGCTGATTTCGACGAGGCGCATAAAGTGGTTGAGCAGGTAGCTGCGGATTTCGGCAGCGTAGATATACTCGTGAACAATGCAGGTATTACGCGCGATACACTATTGATGCGCATGACAGAGCAGCAATGGGATCAGGTGATACAAGTGAACCTCAAGTCGGCGTTTAACTTCACGCATGCCGTGACGCCGGTTATGATGCGTCAACGCAGCGGTTCAATCATTTCCCTCAGTTCTGTAGTCGGCATCAATGGTAATGCCGGACAAGCGAACTATGCTGCTTCTAAAGCCGGCATCATCGCTCTCACGAAGTCTGTAGCTAAAGAATTGGGTTCCCGTGGCGTGCGAGCCAATGCCATTGCCCCGGGATTCATCTTGACAGACATGACCAAAGCCCTGCCGGAGGAGACGCTCAAGCAATTTGTAACACTCATCCCGATGCGCCGTGGTGGCGAACCGGAAGAAGTAGCAAAAGTAGCCTTATTCCTGGCATCTGACCTCAGCTCGTATGTCTCAGGGCAGGTGATTCAGGTAAATGGCGCCATGGCATAAATCATAAACCATAAATCATAAATGATCAATCATAAATACGATACCAAGCGACCGAAAGAGAAGGAGATGATCTTCGGTATTCGTGCTGTGATAGAGGCTATCGAGGCGGGCAAAGTACTGGATAAAGTGCTGCTGCGTCGCGATATGAGTTCCGCTATTGGACGAGAACTGTTGCTGAAACTGGAAGGAACAAGTACACCCATCCAACGTGTGCCGGTGGAGAAACTGAACCAGTTTACGGACAAGAACCATCAGGGTGTCATTGCTTTCCTTAGTCCGATAGAATTCTATCCGCTCGAGAATCTTGTCCAGAGCCTGTATGATGAAGGCAAGACACCCCTGCTCATGCTTCTGGACGGAGTGACTGATGTACGCAACTTCGGTGCTATTGCCCGTACATGTGTGTGCGCGGGTGTACACGCACTTATAATAGGTACGCGCGGAAGTGCCGCCATTAACGGCGATGCTATCAAAGCGTCTGCAGGCGCATTGCATACCTTGCCCATTTGCAAGGTGGAGAACCTCCAAAACGCGCTCCAATACTTGCGGGACAGCGGGTTGCGTATCATTGCCGCTACGGAACATACGGAGCGTAACTATACCGATGTCGATATGACCGTTCCCACCTGTATTGTGATGGGCTCGGAAGAGAAAGGTATCTATGAGGAGAACCTTAAACTCTGTACGGATCAGGTGCGCCTTCCTATGACCGGAGTCATTGAGAGCCTCAACGTCTCCGTTGCCGCCGGTGTGTTTATTTACGAGGCCATCCGCCAAAGAAATCTGATATCTAACATCTAATTTCTGATTTCTGACAACTGATAACTGATAGCTGATGACCGTTTTGTACGAAGATAACCATATTATTGCCGTCAACAAGACCTGTAACGAGATCGTGCAGGGCGATAAGACGGGCGATACGCCGCTGAGCGAGATGGTAAAAGCGTATATCAAGGAGAAATATCATAAGCCAGGCGAGGTGTTTTTAGGTGTTACGCACCGTTTGGATCGCCCGACGAGCGGGGTAGTGCTCTTTGCCAGAACATCCAAAGCCCTCACCCGCTTGAACGAGATGTTCAAGAGCCACGAGCAGATCAAAAAGACCTATTGGGCGATAGTGCAAGGCGCACCAAAACAACCTGAAGCACGCCTTGAAAACTGGCTCGTAAAGAACGAATCGCAGAACAAAAGTTATATCGTAAAACCGCACGCGAAAGACGCGAAGCAGGCTGTTCTGAATTATCGCACCCTTGTTCGCGGAGAAAACTACACCCTGTTAGAGATAAATCTCGAGACGGGAAGACATCATCAGATTCGTTGTCAGTTGGCTGCCATCGGATGCCCGGTAAAAGGCGATCTCAAGTACGGCGCCAAGCGCTCTAACCCGGATGGAGGGATTTGTCTCCATGCGCGGAAAATAGAATTTATTCACCCTGTAAGCAAAAAAAATATATGTATAACAGCTCCGGTGCCGGACGATGCACTATGGCGTACATTAACCAAAGAAATACAATGAAAAAGATTCTTACCTTTGTACTTTGTACATTGTCTTTTTGTACATTGTCGGCGGCTGTGTTGCCGGATACTCTGCTTGCCTTCCCGGGCGCAGAAGGATTCGGTAAGTATACCTCGGGTGGTCGTGGAGGCAAAGTGGTATATGTCACTACTCTGGAGGATGACGCCAACGGGGATATGGAAGGCTCGTTGCGCTGGGCTGTAAAGCAATTTCCGGATGAACCGCTTACTGTCTGCTTTGCCGTGACGGGCGAGATACGGCTGGTCAAAGATCTACGAATTAACCGAAAGAACTACACCATTGCCGGACAGACGGCGCCTGGTATAGGTATTGTCATCACGCATAACAAAGTCAATTGCGGCGGGTCGGAGAACTTTATCATCCGAAATATCCGTTTCCGTATCGGCCGCAAAGATGTAAACGGTAATATCATCACACAAAACGCGTTTGGTGCGGAGAACTGCAGCAACTACATCATTGACCATTGTGAGTTCGGATGGTCCACTGAGGAGAACATGAATACCTACGACAGTCATTTTATCACTGTGCAGTATTGTATCGTGCATGAGGGCCTGAATAGCTCCGGTCACCCGAAGGGTGCACGTGGCTACGGATGTCAGTGGGGCGGCTCTCCGGCAACCTATCATCATAACTTGCTGGTGAACAACAACAAGCGTTCATGCCGTTTCAATGGCGCGCAGAGCAATGATTTCGTGGTGTACCTCGATTATATCAATAATGTGAACTATAATTTCGAGGGAGGCAGCAATGGTTGTTACGGCGGAGAGAACACGGCAAAGATAGACTCGTATAACGGTCTCAACTCTGCGCATGAGTGCAACTTCATCAATAACTATTACAAAAAAGGCCCTAACACGACCAACACTAAACTGTTTGTCTCGGTGGAGAAAGCCCGTAGCGGTGCCACATCTTGGGGACCGAGTAAGTGGTTCTTTGATGGCAATACCTTTGATGGCGTACCAACTGCTACGGCAGATAACTGGTCGGCTGTCAATGTCAAAGGATATACGAAAGACGAGAGTCGAGTGGACACGCTCATCCGGCCGCAAACGCCTTGGTGGAAATGGACGGAGGACTCAATCTACGGTCGCTATGACTTCGATATATACGCTTATGCTGCCGAAGAATATGAGACGGCGGAAAAGGCACTGGAGACGGTATTGGATACCGCCGGTTGTTTCCCGCGTGACCATATTGGCAAGCGCCTGATAAACGATACACGCGCGGGCAGCTATACTTATACCGGTTCTGTAACCGGAAAGAAAGGTATTATTGATACCGAAGAGGATGCCGAAGGATTCTATGATTATACGGTGGTAGCGCCCTTGACCGACACGGATCAGGATGGCATGCCGGACGAGTGGGAGAGCGAGAACGGATGCAATCCGCTGGTGGCAGATAATAATGTCCGCCATGCTTCCGGATATACGATGTTGGAGAGGTATCTGCACTACGCCATGACGCATAAAGCCCCGATGGATGACGGCTATCAACCGCAAGGAATAGAAAATCCTTCCCACCAGGGAGGGGAACGGGGTAGGCTCTTTTCCTACGAAGGGCAGTTGTTAATCCAGCGCGGCGATAAGATCTATACCCTGCAAGGGCAATCACTAAACATTAAACAATAAACACTCAACAATATAATGGAGATTAGTTTACGGGCGCAATCCATGCCGGAGAGCCCAATTCGAAAACTGGCAAAGTATGCAGACGAGGCAAAACTCGCCGGTATACATGTGTACCATCTTAACATCGGTCAGCCGGATATCAAGACTCCGCCGCAGGCCTTAGACGCAGTAAAGAATTTCAGCACGGAAATTCTGGAATACTCGCCTTCTCAGGGATTAAAATCCCTGCGCACGAAGATGGTGAGTTATTATGCCAACTACGGCATCGACCTCTCGCCGGATGAGATTATCATTACTGCGGGCGGTTCAGAAGCCATCATGTTCGCATATATGAGTTGTCTTAACCCGGGCGATGAGATTATCGTTACCGACCCGAGTTACGCTAACTACATGGCATTCGCTATATCTGCCGGAGCAGTCGTTAAGAGTGTCAAGACCGATATCAAAAACGGCTTTAAGTTGCCGCCGGTAGAGGAGTTTGAGAAGCAGATCACACCTAAGACGCGTGCTATTCTCATTTGTAACCCCAATAACCCGACAGGCTATTTGTACACCAAGCAGGAGATGCGCCAGATACGCGACCTCGTGAAGAAATATGACCTCTACCTCATCTCAGATGAGGTGTACCGCGAGTTCATCTATACCAAGTCGCCGTATATCTCCGCGTGCCACTTGGAGGGAATCGAAGAAAACGTCGTACTCGTGGACTCCGTCTCGAAGCGTTACAGCGAGTGCGGTATCCGTATCGGTGCTCTCATAACAAAGAACAAAGCCGTGCGTGAATCGAAGAGTATCTGCAAGAGGTGTATGACGAGTATCTGGGCAGACGTAATTTCCTCATTGACCAGCTCAACCAGATTCCCGGTGTCTTTGCGCCGGCACCGACAGGTGCTTTCTATGTGATGGTCGAACTGCCGGTGGATGATGTAGAGAAGTTCTGCAAATGGTGTCTGACTGACTTTACATACGAAGGGGCAACGGTGATGATGGCGCCGGGAACGGGTTTCTACACCAATCCGGAAGATGGCCGTCATCAAGTCCGCATGGCGTATGTGCTGAATAAAGAGGACCTCGGCAAAGCAATGATTGTCTTGCGTAAAGCCCTTGAAGCATATAATAGCAAATAGTATTCTTTTCTGCTTGCTTGTGATGGTTCAGAGCACCCAAGCGGCCCTGACTATCACTTCCAACGGAGCAGACATGTCGGATAGTCTCTTGGCGGCTGTCCGAACGCACGATACGGTTATTCTGGATGGTTCGGCAGGCGAGTTTATTCTTGGCCATACAGTTGTTCTCAAGCATCTTCAGAACAAAACCATCATAGGTACGCATGACGCCTGTCTGCGTACCCGTTTTTGTTTGACAAAGGCTATCCGGGCCATGCTCGATAGCGCGGATGTGATGAGTTTCTCTACCGGCGGAGAAGGTGGTGTGCTCTCCAACGGACAGAACGTGCGCGAGCAACGCGAACTAAAGACCCGCCAGCTGTTTATTGATCGTTTTAACGACCCCGAAGAGTCTTTCCGCACTTCCGGATGTGTCCAGTTATCTCATTGCCGGGATATAATTGTTCGCGGCTTGCATCTGCAAGGCCCCGGGGCAATTGATGTGGGAGGCAATGACCTCTTGGGCATGGATCATTCCACCCGTATATTCATTGATAGTTGTGTCTTCATGGATGGCATGGACGGCAATCTGGATATCACTTCCCAGTCAGATTCGATTACGGTCTCACATTGCTATTTCGGCTATTCGGAACGCAGTTACGACCACATGAACTCTAATCTGGTCGGCGCTGCGGACAGAGTAGTGGCGGATAGGGGCAAGCTGCATGTCACCTATTCGTATTGCACATGGGGCAAAGGATGCCGTCAGCGAATGCCGATGGTGCGTTTCGGTACTATTCTCCTGGATCATTGCCGGTGGGAATGTACCACGGAACACCCGGCAGTCGATGCCCGCCGCGAATCAACGATCATCATCGATACTCCCTCTTTCGGTCCCGGTATTAAGATCCCTTACCGCTCTGCCCCCGATGCCCAATGCATTGTTCGGTAAATAGAGTAAATACAAGTCTGGCAATGAACGATTCCTCTTTTATCATATCGCCCGTAAATGCGGATTTTTCCGATGTCTGGTCGGAACCGGAGTTGTTGTCTGCAGAGGGACACAATGCCTTGTATGTAGCTACGCGATTCGGTCGCAAGTATGTGCTGAAGGCTTTGGCAGAGTCTTATCGCGAATCAACTCCGCATATTGAATTGCTTCGCAAAGAGTTTGCTATCGGCGTTGGAGTAGATCATCCGAATATCGTCCGGCTGCTTGATTTCGGGCGTATGGACTCTATCGGTTGGTATATCCGGATGGAGTATATCGATGGTATTACGTTGGATCAATTCCTGGAGACTATGCCCTCGACCGCGGTACGCCGCAAACTAATCAGTCAGCTTCTGGATGCGCTCTCTTTCTTGCATGAACGCCAGATTATCCACCGCGACATCAAGCCGTCCAATATCCTCATTACCCGCAACGGAACAACTATCAAATTGATTGACTTCGGTGTTTCCGACACGGATGATTATGTCACGTTTAAACAACCGGCAGGTTCAATATCCTATATCGCTCCGGAGCAGTTAGCCGGCAAGCCGATAGACAACCGCGCAGACATTTATGCCGTAGGCAAAATCATCCAACTCCTTTTCCCGCATCGCTATAGACTGATTGCGCGTCGTTGCACACGCGTAGATGCTGCACGTCGCTATCCTTCATGCGCTCGTATAACACGTGCCTTAAAACGTGCGGACAACCTGCGTATGTGGTTGCCGTTGTCGTTGATACTTTTGCTTATTCCATGTGCTGCGGTATGGGGGATATATACCGGTTACCAGCAGTCGGAACGTATGCATAACGAACAAGAAACCCAATTGTTTATCCAGGTTGATTCGCTGCGCGCGCAAGATGAAAGGCATGAGGAGCGAGTAGATTCATTGCGTGTACAGAATATAGAACGTCAGCAACAAGTGGACTCTCTAAACCGCGTGGTCGATTCGCTGGCAATCAAAGCTAATACGCCGACGCAGGAGGAGATATTGGATCTCAAAGTCAAAGAGATTTATCAAGACTATATCTCTCGTACCGAAGAAGCCATAAAGGCACAGGATATCGTTTCTCTTGTTGACACGCACCCTACACCCGCAGAACAATGGAGTCAGGGGATGACGGAATTATTTGCGTCTGTAGGAGACAATGAAGAGTTGCGCCTCCATATTTTGCAAGCGAATGGTCGGTATTACGCAATGCTTTACATGCCGTTTATGAATCGCATGGCGAATCCGTTATCCCAAATTGTGCGGTCGGAAGCAGACTATAAGGCATTAAAGTTGGAGCAATTTTTCTAATAAAAAAATTCTTTTAACGAAATAATCGTTCGAATGAAATGAGATAAGAAGTAATAAGAACTTCCCGTATATCAAAAAAAATGTAGTACCTTTGCAGCGATTTTAAAAATTTCGCACCTATGAATAAAAATGCACCCGAGGTTATCCAACTCCGCAAAGACGTAGAAGCACGTTTCGGCACACACCTTGCCACTCCCTCTGATTTCGAATCGCTCATTGCACAAATCTGGCTGTGCCTGCATGAGAATATTGCGCTCAGCACATTAGAGCGCCTTTGGGGCTATGTGGATGGCGCCAATAACACCCGCCTGTCCACGCTCAATATCCTTTCCCGATATGTAGGTTCGCGCGATTGGGATGATTATACCAACCGTCTAAAAGAAGGTGAACATGGCAGCAGTAATCCGTTCATTGCGGAGGGGATCCATACGAAGGACCTTCAACCCGGACAGAGTATAGAAGTAACCTGGCTGCCGAATCGTCGTTGTGTGTTCCGTTATTTAGGTGACATGCGCTTTGAAGTGGTGGAGTCCGTCAATTCCAAACTAAGCGCAGGAGACACCTTCGTCTCTACTTTCTTCCTGACAGGTCAGCCGCTCTACATCGACCAACTCGTACTCACAGGGCACACCTCCGTCTCCTATATCGCCGGCAATAACGGCGGCCTCCAATCTGTCAATCTTCTAACATAATAAGAAGTAATAAGTAATAATCGTTTGCTTCTTGATGCAAAAAGAAGCAATAAGAAGCAATAAGAACTGCTCGTATATCAAATCTTTATTGTACTTTTGCAGCGGAATTCCAAAAGGGTTCCGCTGCATTAATTAGTGCAGAAGCAGTACGTACCTTGAAAGTGTGAATTATATGTGCACAGAGGGCAAAAAGCGCGAAAATGCAAAATAAATTTGGCTATATAAAATCTTTTTTGTACCTTTGCAGCGAATTATCAACGGATAGTTCAGTTGCGACATCGCAACGCACATATATTACTGACAAGTCAATCTCCATATACATAAGTCTGGCAGCTTATATTTTGAGAATAGATTGGCAAGCGTCGGTACATATTTCGGTATGTACTGCTTTTGCTTTTTATTCTCGGGTTATGCCAGACACCTGTATATGGAAAAGCGAAAGCAGTATTTTTTTTGTGTACAAAATAATAAATATAATCATTTAAAGGAGGACGCCGAAAAGCCATAAGTGAGTAGGCCTTACTTAAATTCAATAAAGAAATGAAAAATGTTATTAAATTTTCACTGATGTGGATGTTTATTATGTCATGCGGTGTAATGTTCGCGCAAAATGCGCCAGACATGAAGTACCGCCGTGCCTCTATCGATTTTCACTTTGTTAGAGACATAGACAACCTTAATCGTACTGAGCAGGCCGAGGTCCTTAAAATTATGAGGGAATTTGAGATGCCGACGAAGTACAACAATCACACTTGTGGTGATCAAATCCTCGATTTATCGTATATTCAGGTATCTGCCCCTGAGCAAAAGAAAAAAGGATTTTTAGGAATAACATTAGTAGATCCTCTGCAAGAAGAAAAAGACAAACGCGTCATTTTTCAAAAGAAAATAGATAAGTATATCGAAGAAAAAAACGTAGGAGCAGAATTAGTTGCAAAATGGTTTAACCTATCCAATGTCAAAGAGAATGGTTCTTTTTTCAATATGAATCTTATTCAAGATAGAGGTGCTTATAGTGCAAGTCAATTGGAAAAATTAAGAAGCCAAGAAAGTTTGCGCGGTGAGAATTTGTTAAAGGATGCAGGAATGGATTTGATTCCATATACATACTGCGTGTTTGTACGTATATCATATGAAACGTATAAGGAACAAGCTCAAAAGCAGGTTGAATACTATCAAAAAGAATACAAGCGCTGTATGGAAATGTCTACAAAAGCTAGTCCTGAAATGGCGGAAGAATTCCGAAAAGATGCTCAAAAAGCCTCAGAAAAGGCAGATCTCTACAGACGTCGTGCTGCACAAGATGTGGGCTACTCCGTATATGCGTCTACATATTTATACCAATTAGTATGGGATGAAGAAACATCTAATGACTTCTTGACCAATGTATATGCATCGGCTTCTCCAGAGCAGGCACTCAATGCAAAGGGAAAGTATAAATTGAAATTTATTGATATGGCCACCCATGAGACATCTATGGGATATCACATAGATCGGGTAGAAGCGGCTAACAATACTGCAGAAAATGTTTTTGGTAGTGTGTTCGGTGAGACAGGTGCGCAAATGGCAAGAGAAAGAGGCGCTAAAGAAATTAAACAAAAGTTTTCAGAGGAGGAAGCGATTAATTGCTTAAAATCAGCTACATACTATCTTGTTGAAAAGACACTGGCGACACTACAGAAAAAACATGATGATTTTAAAGTTAAATCCGTATTGGCAGATGTAAATGGCAAGGAAGCCACTTCGTTTGTCGGCACCAAAGAGAGCATAACGGCCGGCTCCAAATTTGCAGTCTTACAATTAAAGTACGATGAGGCTAAAAATATCTACAGATACGTAAAAGTTGGAACCATTAAAGCAGATGGAAAAAGAATATGGGATAATACATACAAAGATGAATACACGCAGTACCTAGATGGAACAGAAAAAGTAAAAGGGAATCCAAATATTGATAGGACTTACTTTACTGGGGCATCACCACTGATGATGCCGGGTATGGTTATTAAGCAAGAGAAATGATGAGGGGCGGTCTTATTATATCTATCATGCTTTGTGCTGCACTAATCAGTGTGGCACAAAGCGCTTCTGCTAAAAATGTACCAGCATTTGAACCTTATATTGAAATGGCAGAAGTCGCCCCAGTGGGGAAATTGGCTGGAACTATTTGGTTTAATTCTCCTAAAGCGCGAGTTGATGATACAGAAGTATGTAAATATGCTGTAAAAGCTATTATATTTGAAGGGGCATTGCCAAATAAAGAACGCCGAATATTAGGTCGGGCTCCACTTGTGCCCAATAATATGCCAACAGATGCCGCCTATTTTGATTGGTTCTTTGAGTCACAAGAATTTCTCAAATATTGTCGGGTTGGGATGGAAGGTTACATTGAACAAGGAAATATAATCAAGTTGAAACGAGGTTATCGCATAGGAAAACTTGTTGTCATTGATTATAATTTACTAAGACAACGACTTGAGGATGATGATATAATCAAAAAAATGTATGAATAATAAAATTTTCAAGGAGTGTATATTTGTGTGGGCGTTACTCCTTCCTTTACTGGCTTTTAGTCAGTCAAAGAAACCCACAATTATGGTCGTTCCTAGTGATAACTATTGTATTCAGCATGGTTTCACTACTGTTTTTAACAGCCAAGGCACCAAGGAAGTTTTGCCTGCTTATAAAAAGGCCGTACAAAATGATGCAGAACTTAAT
>CADBVL010000051.1 GCA_902798015.1 uncultured Bacteroidales bacterium | reverse complement strand
CCGGGAGAGGACCCATTAGACGGTCCTGACCATATGGGAGATACCCCTCCTTGCCAGACTTGTTTCCACGCTACCATTGACGGACATCTCTTGCGCGTGGTTAAGCAAAATGTGAGTATTCCGTCTGCGCAGGTGTCTGTTGTTAGCGCATCCAACGGAGGCTTGGTATTAAATCAGCTAATGACCGACTCTATGGAAGAGACCATTTCCAACAACGGTGTGTACGTACTACACATTGAAACAGATGGCGGCGCACTCGTTGGACAATTTATAGTACAATAACCTTTTAAATTTTTACTGTTATGAAAAAGAACTTATTTATTGCATTATTTGCACTGATTATTGCTACACCTTTGTGGGCAACAATGCAGATTATTGGCAGCAGTACGCTGTGCCAATCAGAGATGTACTATGTTTCGGGGGTTCCGAATGGATCAACGATAACGTGGGACACGACAACATCTATACAACAAGTAGGCAGCAACCCCATAGTAGAATTGAATCCCAATTTGAATATAATAATAGTCGATAGAGGCACTTATGGACATAGCGCGTTGGATACAAATTTCTATTCATATTATCCGGGAGATGTTACTCTTAAGGCCCACATACAAAATGGGCTCTTAGATATTGATACCACGGTCACAAAAGTAATAAACATGCCGGATGTAAAGCGGCTAACCATACCTCCTTTCTTGCGTACGGATATAGGTCCTAATGAGACACGCGTATTCTCCATCCTCGGCTGTGGTAATATTCCGGATAATATGCTCAAATGGGTCATAACACTCCCATCCTCCAGTACGGTTACACATTACGGGCATAATTGGACATATACTGCGACCCGTCATGGATGGTTGAACATCAAATTATATAACCTGACAGCATGCCCTGAGATATATAGCGAATACTCTGTCTTTATAAATTACTTCCTCCCCGTCGACCCGCTTGCTCTCGCTGTTCAAGTGCCTAACCCTGTGACAACGGGTAGCATTGACATTCAGGTACTGTCCCAAAATAGTGTTGACGACCGCGAAGATATTGATTATACATTAGAACTGTGGTCTGAGAATTCGCGAATGGAACGAACAATCAGTAGTACTATCAGTGGAGAAAAAGATGTCGTTTCTATGGATGCAACGGGACTTCGGAACGGAATATATTTGCTACTTCTAAAAGTAGATAACAAAGTTCTTTCAACCTATAAGTTGATTATCAATCGTTAGTTAACAAAAACAATTGTTTTTCAATATCTCAAAGCAGTCCGTAATAAAAACGGGCTGTTTTGAGATAAATTGTTAGAAAAATTTGCGCATATCAAACATTTTGCATATCTTTGCTGCCCTAAAGTAGAAAAAATGTTCAAGCCGTGGCTTTTAATAGTATGCTTTATGTTTCTGAGCCTACCTATATTGGCTCAGGATTTCGGGTGTGCAAAGGACACAGTAATACACACAGAAGACTTTGGGGGCAATAGCTCGGAAGATCCGGCAAATCCGGGTAGCGAATATCTCGACCTAATATATGGTCTGGAAGAAGAGCACAAAGAAATGGACTACTTGTACGGAATGAAAGTCGGGAAAATTACAGATGGTGTAGAGGACGAGTTGCATCCTGTGATTGACCACACGTTCCCAGATGACCCAACCCGAGGATACTCATTGAGAATGACTGGAGTTCGCATGTACCGCGAGGCTGGTCCAGTTCCATTTTATTGCGTTGTAGCGGACAATTTGCAAAAGGGGCAGATATTGGCTATCTCCTTCTATTTTAATCAAAGGTTGTGTCGTGATTATATCCGCCAAGTGCAAGAAGAGCACCCTGATTTCGCTCCATTATCCATGCAAGTAATTTTTACTAATACAGAAACGGGAGAACACCTACTCACCTACACAAGTCCTTCCATGCTTCCTGATTCCGTACACGAATGTGACGAGCCGTCCAATTGGACAAAGGTAGAGTGTACATACATTGTGCCATCCGGTGTTTCTACCGTAGATATAGGACTATTTCATATGCATCACCCCCATAATCCTCCTCCCATTGAGCAAGAGATTTATATTGATGATGTTGAGATAAAAGTGTTAGTTCCATCTGTAAATATTCTTGCCACAGACACGGTTTGTGCGGGAACTAAAAACATCTTTAAAGCGGAATTTAGCAATCAAGGTTATTTTTCAACGCCATTAAGTTATCAATGGTATTTCTCGCCAGACAGTATTATATGGGAACCTCTTCCGGAGGGGAATAACACTGAATACAAGTTTAAAGCTCAACCGAGTCATGCCGGGTGGTACTGTGTGAAAGTTTCTGGTTCAGATGATGAAGAAGACAAATGCTTAACGAGTGATCCATTCAAGTTGTATGTCATAGAAGATTGTCCGCCCGTACAGTGTGCGGATGGCAAGTTGCTGTTCCGTGAGGATTTCGGAGGAGAGGGTTTGACCGTCAGCGATGTTACTGCGCATGAGGCCATTTATTCGACTACGATAGAGGATGTATGTGCCGGATCCGAACTCTCATTCTTCGCCCATGTATCAGCAGAAAGGTTACTGTTCCGGTTGGTTAATCCGGATTCGGGCGAGGAACTGGCGGCTTATGAGACGGGTGAACTACAGGAAGACGCTTCGCAGCCATCTTCTCAACAGCAGCTTGCGGGCATGAATTATACCGTGCAGGAAGGAGTGGAGAGGATACAACTCACTATATACAACAACATAGCAAGCACGACAAACAAACCCGTCACTATCCACGATGTAGAGATTCGTCTTTGCATAGAGCCTGTGACGATAAGCGCAGTAACTCCTGCATGCCGCAAGAATGCTTTTACACTGGAAGCGCAATATGACAACTATGGCATATTGCATTCTCCGGAATACCAGAGGTCGAACGAAGGCTGGTATCGCGTTTCGGTAGCAGAAACAGGTAATAGCAATAATCCGCATTGCAGGACAGAAAGCGAACCGTTCTTTCTTACTACGAAGTATTGCAATACAGCCGTCACGCAGTCCGTGGACACCGCGGTCTGTGATACCCTGTTCCCCCTCACATGGCGGGCGCACGAATGGTATGGCAAAGGGTCTTTCGTAGATACCATCAAAGATCTCGAAGACGATGACAGCGTGCATCTTGTTCTTTCGCTGGACACTTTCTTCTGCGAGCGGTTATATCCCCTCATCGTCAATAAATACAATTGGCAACTGCTATGCGATAATGAGGTGTTACGTCGCCTTTTCCAAAATCAGACGGCATTGACATTCCAATGGTTCAAGGACGGCGAAGCTGTGTCGGGCGCTACAGAAGACGACTATTCCGAGCAAAACGAACTGCATGGGTGTTACCAACTGGTAGTGAGATTGTCTAATGGCAGGGATATCCGGTCGCGTATCGTAGAGATTTTGGACACCCCCGAACCAGCGCCTATTCAAATGCAGATATATGACAGTCGCGGAATGCCCGTGCGCGAAAACCAAGTCACCTATGGCATCTACCTCTATCGCTATGAGCAAGGCGGGCGCGTATGGACAGAGAAGAAGTTGATTCAATGAGGAAGAAACTTGTCATATTATTGCTGTGCCTGCCGTGGATAGCCAGTGCCAAGCATGTCTTTGAGATAGGTGTTCACGGCGGACTTGCCGGCTGGAGTGCCCAGACAGCGTATATCCAACCGCAAGTGGACTTCCATGGCGGAGCCCAACTGCTCTATGCATACCATTCGCCTTATGTCATCGGTTTTCGGACAGGACTGACATTTGACAGCCACACTGCCTCATTCGGGCGTTATAACTATGAGGATGGCTATTCAACGATCGATAGGGACAATCGCCCGATGGATATTGATTACACCATCGGCAACCTCCGTGAGTGCTATTCCTTTCTGTCCGTCGGAGTCCCGCTACAATTAGCGCTATCAAGTAAGCGTTATTCCTTCTTCGCGGGAGTGAAAGCAGCCTTCCCTTTATCCGGCTCCTGGTACGAGACGGCAGATAAAGCCGCACTATCCGTTTATTATCCCGATCAGGACAACCGTGTTTACGAGTCTTACCCCCTGGGGGCTTCACGGAATTTCCGCTTGGAGAATAGCGGTCCGGTAAAGCTGCCTACGGTTCAATGGTGGCTCTCATTGGAATTTAACTACGCGATAAAACTGAGCAGTCCTTCAGCACGAATCCGCTCTTATATCATCGTAGGCGTTTATGCGGATTATTGCATGACAAAAATGAAGTCTCCGGAGAGCCCGTCCCAAGATCTCGTGATAAGGCTTACAGACACAAGGGACGGACTTCCGCTACAACGCATCTTCACGCCTGTTCACAAAGCCTATAGGCAAGGGCAGAAACTGCTTGGTGATCACACCCTCTTTGATGTCGGCATCAAAGTGTCCTATGCCCTTTCTCCGCACGAATACGGCCGCTCTACTTCCCGTCACTGTCGCTGCGAAAGGGAATGAGAGTCATGAATCATAAAAATTCCGAAAAAATCCCGCATAAATTTGCATATGTGGGATTTTTTGTGTACGACACGCATAACAAAATCATAAAAAAGTTTTAAAAATACTTGCGTATATCAACAAAAATGTATATCTTTGCAGCGAATTTGAAACAATGTTATGAATTTGTTACCAATTTTACACCAGAAACTCCTATTCACGACAGAGGATATTGCTCGGGAAATTGGAAATTCGCAAAGTGCGGCTACTATGCTTTGGCGCTACCAGCGTCAAGGCTATATTTCACAAGTGCGGCGTGGATTATATTGTGTAAACAATATGGCAACGCAACAGCCGGAAGCCAATAAATTTCAGATAGCCTCTGCGATCACACCAATTTCTTATGTTGCCTACCATGCTGCAATGGAGTACCATGGGTTGGCCCATCAGGTGTATTATGATGTAGTGGTCGGGACCAAGCAAACATTCAAGGCATTCGAATTCGATAATTATCGCTATGCGCCACACCGCTCAGCATGCTCGCTTGAGATAGAAACACCCATAGCAGATACGCACATTCGCGTAACAAGTGTTGAACGAACTATTCTTGATTGTATTGACCGCATCGACTTGTGTGGCGGATGGGAAGAATTGGTCAACTGCTTGCGAAGCGTAACATACCTGCGGGAAGAGCGGTTGAAATCTACCTTAGAAGCCTATAGCAAAACGGCGCTTTACAAAAAGGTTGGCTTCTTGTTTGAGCAACTACAAGTGCCGGCTTCGCAGAATTTTATAGCCGATTGCCGCAAATACGCCAAAGATAGTGTTATGTACCTAACCTCCGATGGTACAAGCGATACCTTCTATGCTTCGTGGCGGTTATATGCACCTCACAATTTATTAACTATCAATAATCAAAATGCCGATGAACTCGTATAACAAAAACGACTTGTCTCAATTAGCTACACAAACTCTTTTCCTTCGCGATAATTTGGAAAAAGTGTTGCGATTAACTGACGTGCTGCGATTCATTGCCGACAATCCTAAACTAAAGGATTGCTTGGTCCTCAAAGGTGGCACTGCCATCAATTTAACAGTCTTTGCTATGCCTCGTTTGTCGGTGGATATTGATCTGGATTTTCATCGCGATTGTACCCGTGATGAGATGTTAGAAACTCGCTCATCTATCAATTCAGAACTTCACGCTTACATGGCCTCGCAAGGCTATATGCTCAGTCCTGACACAAAGAACCCGCATTCGTTGGACTCCTGGGTGTTCTTCTATCAGAATGCAGCCGGTAATCGAGACAACATCAAAATAGAAATCAACTACTCGATGCGGCAACATATTTATACTCCAGAATGGCGTACTATCTATGCGGATTTTATTACAGCAAATAAAGTGCTAACCTTGGCGCCTGTGGAACTATTCGGAAGTAAGATAAAAGCGTTAATAGAACGTCATACATGCCGGGATTTATACGATGTGTATAATCTATTGCATAGCGATTTGTTCCAAACACTCGACATAGCAACGCTCCGTAAGATAGTTATTTTCTATCTTGCAGTGGGTGGAAATCAAATGCCATCCAAAGAATATGATTTGGAACCTATCCGTCAGATCAAATTTCCGCAGATTCGCGCTTCGTTGCTACCGATGCTCAAAAAAGGCGACACTTTTGATTTTGAAGTAGCAAAAACAGAAGTAATAACATTCTTGCATATATTGTTACAGTTAACAGAAAGCGAGATAGCATTCGTTGATGCGTTCATTGCTAAGCGTTATCAACCGGAATTGCTATTTGATGATGAGGCTATCATTAATAATATTCGCAACCATCCGATGGCATATTGGAAAATGAGATAACTAATACAAAATCTACCGGTTCTACTTAGTTCACCGACAGTGAGCCGACGGTCAGCCGACGGTCAAGGCTAAGGTAAGGCTCCTGTAAAACCCCCAAAAGACCAAAAATCACATAAAATATACTATATTATATATTTATATATAATATACAATATAACACTCTTTTTTATGGCAAAAATAGAAACTACATCCGCTATCAATCAGATTCATGGCAAAACAAATGGCAGAGACAGAGGCTATTTCTACATGCGTAACGGCAAACAATTTTACCGTGATCGTGATGAAACCTATCAACAAAATCAGTCTCCGCGACAAAAATGGAACTCTGCTGCCTTCGCTTATGCGAACAAAATCACGAATGAACTCTTTTCTTCTTCGGAATCCGTAACTCAACTGAACGAAGAATACGAAGCCTCCAAACACATTGCTTCCAACGGAAAGGCGTATTCCACTCCTCGAGCATGGAAATTTAATTCTCTTCTCCACGAATACAAACTTGCTCATCCGTTTATCAACTGATGCAGGCACCCTTCGGGGTGCTTTTTTTTTTACTCACCCCTAATTCTTAATTTTTAATTTCTCTCCCCTTTATGGGCCGGGGGCTCTCGTCTTTCCCTTCTGTCACATATTTGTGACAGCCTCTCCCCCTTCAGGGGGCCGGGGGGCTTCATTTTTGGACATTTTTGTGAGGGCTTCCCGTATTTTTGTAAGGCGGTAGGACGGCTATCAAGCCGGACAAAATGGTTAGCGGGTATTAGGCGCTGGGAGCTTGCTCACGAGCGACAAATAGACGATAAACATTAGACCGAAAGGTCGTACCGTCGCGTTTTTGATTTACTACTATTTTTTATATGTTTTTGCGGGGCGGCGTATATTATATGTTTTTTTAGCTCAAAAAGATTTGCATATGTCAAAAAAAAGCAGTACTTTTGCGCTCGCAAAAGTTCGAGCAATGATCAAAAGCGCACAATATATCATCTCCAGTCCGGATGTCAAGGATTGTCCGAAGACGGGAAAACCCGAATACGCATTTATCGGGCGCAGTAATGTCGGCAAGTCCAGCCTGATCAATATGCTGTGCCATAACCCGAAGTTGGCGAAGACGAGCCAGAAACCCGGCAAGACCTTGCTCATCAACCACTTCCTGATTAACGACGAGTGGTATCTCGTCGATCTGCCCGGGTACGGTTTTGCACAAACGGGATTGAAGCAACGCGAAGCGTTACGGAAGATGATCGAGCGGTATTGCCTGCTGCGCGAGGAGATGGTATGTCTGTTCGTGCTGGTCGATTGCCGGCATGAACCGCAGAAGATCGACCTTGAGTTCATGGCATGGCTCGGCGAGAACGGCGTGCCGTTTGCGATTGTCTTCACCAAAGGCGACAAGTTAGGCAAAGTGGTATTAAAGGACAAAGTGACAAAGAACAAAGAACGATTATTGGAGGAATGGGAAGAACTGCCGCCGATATTCGTCACTTCGTCCGAGACAGGGCTTGGCGGCGAGGAACTTACCAATTACATCGAAGAACTGAATAACAGCCTAACCCCGACCCCACTCGATTCGACTGTCCACCGGACACTCTCCGTCTAAAAGGAAGGGAGGTCAAACATGCATAGACGAACCGCCTACATATTACTGCTAACAATCCTGTTCTCCTTCCCTTTAGGGAGGGCAGGGGTAGGCTCACTTTTCGCGCGTACGGCGCGCATATACGGGTATGTGGTGGACCAGGATAATGTCGGTATCGAGCTGGCGAACGTGGCGGTGCTGAACACCGACCGGCCTATCGGTACGGCGACCAACAAAAACGGCTATTATGAACTGCTGCTCGACGAAGCGGACACGGTGGTACTCGCCTACTCCATGATCGGTTATACCACGGTTCAGCAACGTATCTTCGATGTGCACGACGTGATCAATATCAACGTGGAGATGTTGACCGACGAGCAGGTGTTGACGGAGATAGAGGTGCGCGGCATCCGGCATACGCAGGGCACGATGGACCATATCGACGCGTCCACGACACGCGTCATGCCGGACGCTACGGGCGGTTCCATCGAGTCGCTGCTGATCACCTTCGCCGGCGTGAGTCAGACGAACGAACTGAGCAGCCAGTATAATGTCCGCGGCGGATCGTTCGACGAGAACTCGGTCTATGTCAACGGCATCGAGGTACACCGCCCGCTGCTCATCCGCTCCGGGCAGCAGGAGGGATTGAGTTTCGTAAACCCCGAGATGGTGGAGAACGTACATTTCTCGGCAGGCGGTTACAGCGCCCAATACGGCGACAAGATGTCCTCCGTGCTCGATATCCGATACAAACGTCCTACGTCCTTCGAGGCGAGTCTGAGCGCGAGTCTGTTAGGCGCACAGGTCTATGTGGGACACGGAGACAGCACCTACAGCCAGATGCACGGACTGCGATACAAAACCAGCAAATACATGCTCGGCGGACTTGCCACCACCGGCAATTATCAACCGACATACATCGACTATCAGACCTATATCACATGGAAGGTAGGAGGCAAGAATCGAGCGCAACGGGCCAAGAGTAACTGGGAGATGTCGTTCCTCGGCAACGTGAGCCAGAATGACTACCGTTTTCAGCCGGACAGTCTGAGCGAGTCTTTCGGCGGACAGAACGCCAAGACGCTCAATATCTATTACGAGGGACAGGAGAAAGACCGCTTCCTCACGGCGTTTGCGGCACTCAGCGCGAATGGAGAATTCAAAATTAAAAATTCAAAATTAAACATTGGTTTCGACCTCAGCGGGTATTACTCCAACGAGCGGGAGAACTTCGACATCACCGGTGAATATGTGCTGTCCAACAGCCCCTCCAACGGTTCGTCTTCCTATTCGCGCGACGAGTATATCGATCCTTCCGCCGGCCAGACGGATATGTTAGGAACGGGTATCTATCATCAACATGCCCGGAACGTGTTGCAGGCGGGTGTCATCACGTTAGCGCATAACGGTGCATGGACGCGCGGACAGAACACCCTCTCCTGGGGTGTTAGCGGACAGGCCGAACTGATACGCGACTATATCAGCGAATGGGAATGGCGCGACTCGGCAGGTTACTCCATGCCCGACGACGGTCATTCGATGGAATTGTTCTATACCCTGCGCGGGCAATCGGCCATGACCACCGCACGCTTGCAGGCATACATCCAGAACGAACATAAATGGAACACGCCTTCCGGCCAGTGGATCCTGACCGTCGGCGGACGACTCCAGTGGTGGAGTTGGAACAACGAAGTGCTGCCTTCTCCCCGTGCCTCCATCGAATGGCTTCCGGGATGGAAACGCGACTTCTGTTTCCGTCTTGCTACGGGTCTGTATTATCAGGCGCCTTTCTATAAAGAGCTGCGCGACACCATCACCGATGCGCTCGGCGTGACGCGTATGCATCTCAACAAAGACCTCAAAGCGCAGCGCTCCGTGCATGTCGTGCTCGGCGGCGATTATTACTTCCGCGCCTGGGGACGACCCTTCAAATTCACGATGGAGGGTTACTACAAGTACATCGATCGGATGGAGAGTTACACGGTGGATAACGTGCGTGTACGCTACTCGGGTAAGAACGACTCGCAGGGTTATGCCACGGGCTTGGACCTCAAGCTCTACGGCGAGTTGGTGCCCGGCGCGGACTCATGGATATCCTTCTCCACGATGATGGCGCGGCAACGGTTTATCACAGGAGGTCCGTGGATACCCAGTCCTACCGAACAGCGGTGGAACTTCTCCATGCTCTTCCAGGATTATATCCCCCAACTGCCGCAACTCAAGTTCCATCTGAAGATGCAGTTTGCTGAAGGCCAGCCGTTCTACGCGCCGCGCAATAACCTCAGTTGGGGACGCATGCCGATATACAAACGTATCGACCTCGGCGCTACCTATACGTTCAATGCGCAAACCGCCAAGTTCATGCGCGCGCCGAGCGCCAAGCATGTCAAGCAATGGGCTATCCAGTTCGAGGTGTTCAACCTCGTGGGATGGCGGAACGTCAACTCCTATTTCTGGGTGGCGGACGCCTATGGCGCACAATGGGCAAGCCCCAACTACCTCACAGGAAGACGGTTTAATTTGAAAGTAACAGTAGATTTGAGGTAAAAACCCCTCCCGTCCTCCCCACAAGGGAGGAGATAATTGATAATTGAAAATAAATATATGGCAGAAGAACTAACCCCTATGATGAAGCAATTCCGGGAGATAAAGACACAATACCCGGACGCGATGTTGCTCTTCCGTTGCGGCGACTTCTATGAGACGTACGCAGAGGATGCCGTGAAGGCGTCGAAGATCCTGAATATCACGCTGACACATCGTTCGAATGGCGGCAGTAGTGCTGTGCAGGCTTTGGAGATGGCGGGTTTTCCTTTCCACGCCCTCGATACCTACCTGCCCAAACTTGTGCGGGCCGGACTGCGTGTCGCCATTTGCGACCAGCTCGAAGATCCCAAACTGACCAAGAAACTGGTCAAGCGGGGCGTTACTGAACTCGTCACACCGGGTGTCAGCTATTCGGACACCACCCTCACGCAGAAAGAGAACAACTGGGTGGCATGCCTGCATTTCGACAAACATGTCATCGGCGTCGCCTTCCTCGATATCTCCACCGGTGAGTTCCTCGCCGGACAGGGAGACAGCGATTATATCGACAAACTGCTTACCAACTTCGGACCAAAAGAAGTGCTGCACCTGCGCGGACGCAAAGCGGATGTAGAGAACCTGTTCGGCTCCAAATACTTCACCTTCGAACTCGAAGACTGGATGCTCGTAGAGTCCACCGCCAAAGAGCGGTTGCAGAAGTTATGGGGCGTCTCGTCCCTCAAGGGTTTCGGCCTGGACAAGATGCCTGCCGGCGTCACCGCTGCGGGCGGTATCCTCATGTACCTCGACATGACCCAACACCTGCAGACAGGACACATCCAGCATCTGAGCCGTATCGAAGAAGACAAATATGTCTGGCTCGACCGCTTCACGATCCGTAATCTCGAACTGACGGGCGGACAACGCGAAGACAGTCGTACGCTCTTCGACATCATCGACCGCACTATCACCCCTATGGGCGGACGTATGCTGCACCGATGGATGGCGTTCCCGCTCAAGGAAGTACGGCCGATTCGCAACCGCCAGACAGTGGTAGAACACCTGTTCAGACAACCCGAAGCACGCGAGACGATCCGTGAATCGCTCGAGCAAATGGGCGACCTGGAGCGTATTGTCAGCAAGATATCCACCGGCCGTATAGGACCGCGCGAGATGGTTCAACTGGCCCGTGCACTGCGTGCGGTAGTACCCGTCAAACGCGTCTGCGAAGAAGCGCGGGACAACGCCTACCTGACGCTGTTAGGCGAAGAACTCGATGCCTGCTCCGAGATGCGGATGCGTATCGAACGAGAGATCAACCCCGACCCGCCGCTGGCGCAGGGAAGACCGAACATCATCGCCCGGGGCGTGGATGTCGAACTCGATGAACTGCGTGCTATTCAGTCAGACGGAAAAGACTACCTGCTGCAGATCCAGCAACGCGAAATAGAGCGCACCGGCATCGCCAGCCTGAAGATCGGTTACAACAACGTCTTCGGCTATTACCTCGAGGTGCGCAACACCTACAAAGAGCAAGTACCGCCCGAATGGATTCGCAAGCAGACACTCGTCAATGCCGAACGCTATATCACCGATGAACTCAAGACCTACGAGGAGAAAATCAACTCCGCCGAAGAGCGTATTCAGATTATCGAGAACAGGCTCTATCAGGAACTGATGCTCGCCCTTTGCGAATGGGTGCCGCAGATGCAACTCGATGCGAATGTATTGGCACAAATCGACTGTCTCCTTTCCTTCGCTACTGTTGCCGCGGAGAACCGCTACGTCTGTCCGGACGTCAACGACAGCCTGGTCATCGACATCCGCCAGGGACGACACCCCGTGATCGAACAACAACTGCCGGCAGGCGAACAATATATCGCCAATGACGTGCTGCTCGACAATAACAGCCAGCAGATCATCATCATCACCGGTCCTAATATGGCCGGTAAATCCGCCCTACTCCGCCAGACGGCCCTCATCGTGCTCCTCGCGCAAATAGGTTCGTTCGTTCCCGCCGAGAGCGCGTCCATCGGCATCGTGGACAAGATCTTCACGCGCGTCGGAGCATCCGACAACATCTCCATGGGCGAATCGACGTTCATGGTCGAGATGAACGAAGCGGCGTCTATCCTCAACAACCTCTCCGAACGAAGCCTTGTGCTCTTTGACGAACTCGGACGAGGGACCAGCACCTACGACGGCATCAGCATCGCCTGGGCGATCGTGGAGTATATCCATGAGCATCGCGGACATGCCAAGACACTCTTCGCCACCCATTATCACGAACTCAACGAGATGGAGAAGACCTTCGACCGGATTCGTAACTACAACGTCTCCGTGCGAGAAGTGAACGGCAAAGTCATCTTCCTGCGTAAACTCGTCCGCGGCGGGTCGGAACATAGTTTCGGTATTCATGTCGCCAAACTGGCGGGTATGCCCCAATCGATTGTGGAACGCGCCAACCAGATCCTCGCAGACCTCGAGAGAGCCGCCAAGAACGGAGACCTGGCTAAACCGACCGACCATATCGGCGAGACGCGCGAAGGAATGCAGTTGTCTTTCTTCCAACTCGACGACCCCGTGCTCGAACAGATACGAGACGAGGTCAAATCGCTGGATATCAACACCTTGACGCCACTCGAGGCACTCAATAAACTATCCGAAATAAAAAAACTCGTCGGCGGCTAACCCCCGTTCATCCGTTAACCGATATGATAAAGAAACGCTATATCCTCCGCACGGTGCTATGCCTGTCGTGCATCATCCTCTTCCTCGGCATCGCCGTGGTGGCGGAGCAGTACTACCGCCTGCATGTGCGTAACTTCCGCTCGTTCGACGGAATGGAAACCATCGACTCCGTACTCAACCTGATCGAGCAGGATTATGAGATCGGCAGCCGGAGGGACTTTGCCATGCATGCCCGTGCCATGGTCTTCAACTACCCCGAACCCGGATACTATACTTTCAATGCCCAACTCGGTAACCGCGAACTCATCGAGCGACTCAAATACGGCTACCAGACACCTGTGCGCATCACGTGGAATAACTTCGTCCGTACACGCGAGGACCTGGCCGGCAAGGTAACGAACCATCTTATGATGGACAGCGCGGATCTGCTGATGCATCTCGAAGATGACGCTTTTCTCGCCCCGTACGGCTTCAACAAAGAGACCAGCCGGTGTCTGTTCATCCCCAACACCTACGAGGTGTACTGGAATATCACGATGGAGCAACTCTTCAAGCGCATGCAACGCGAGTACAATATCTTCTGGAACGACACACGCCGCTCAAAAGCCGACTCGCTCGGACTCACGCCTATCGAGGTGGCTATCGTAGCCTCTATCGTCGAAGGAGAGAGTCATAACAAGCGTGAGATGCCGCTTATCGCCAGCCTCTATATCAACCGCGTCCACAAAGGTATGCTCATGCAGGCTTGTCCCACCGTCAAGTACGCCGTCGGAGATTTCAAACTCAAGCGTGTCCTCTACCGTCATCTCGCGGTCGATTCGCCGTATAACACCTATAAGTATCCCGGATTGCCTCCCGGACCTATCCGTTGCCCGGCACCCGAGACACTCGACATGGTTCTCAATGCGCCGCATACCGACTACCTGTATATGTGCGCCAGCCCGGAACTGAATAACACCCATATCTTCTCTTCCTCTTACGGTGCGCACGCAGCAGCGGCCAGACAATACCGCCACACCATGGATACCATCAACTGGGATCAATTCAACGCACCGCAAGAACCGCAAGAACTGCAATGATCTGGGATAATAACGACGATATTCGATTGATTGAATGCGACAATAACCGCCGCACCATCCAGCGCCACCTCAACGAATGCCGCGAGGAGAGACGGCCGTACGTCTTCATCACCTCTACGATGACCGTCAAACCGCTGAGACGACTCCTTGTGCCGGTGTCCATGCTCGAAGAAGAGACCTACAAGGCGGAGATCTGCACATATCTCGCCCGCAAGACAGGCGCACATATCATCCTCCTGCAGGCCAACGACTACGGCTCCCATGCACGGCAGAACGTTAACCGCATCGTCACGCATATCAACGCCGTTTCAGAGAAAACGGGCGAAAAAATCACATATGAAGTGGTGGTTGCCAAGAAAGACTCCTTCAAACTCATGCGCGAAGCGGCAGAAAGGCAACGGGACTTCCGACATGACCTGTTGGTGCTCACAGCCAGCCGCGACTACGGACTGGATGACATTTTGTTTGGTCCGCAGGAACTACATGCCATCCGACACGCCCTGGTACCTGTCATGCTGATAAATCCGCGTGAGGATTTGTTTACACTTTGCGATTAATACTGTCATTTTGCTAACTAAACATTACAAAATATAGTTTTTTGACACTTTTTTCGAAAAATATTTGGTCAGTTCGTCAAAAAGCAGTACTTTTGCATCGTGTTTTTCATGGTATTAGATTTAAGGTTAAATGAAAAGATTGGGTTGTCGTGAGACAACCTTCTTTTTTTGTATATCAGCAACCTTCTCGAACCCCCGGTACAGTTACCCGTACGACAGTTTAGCAAACTGTTGGTTTCAGCCACTCACCCACCCTTCCTGGATTATAACTGAAATGCGTTTTCTCTCAAAAGCGGGTGCAAAGGTACTATATTTTTTTGATATGACCAAATATTTTTGTACTTTTTTTGTGTATGTCGCAAAAAAGTTGTAATTTTGCAGCGATTATGGCAAAGAATACGGAAATAGAGCGCAAGTTTCTGGTGACATCGGAAGCCTTCAAGGCACAAGCCGTCACCAGCTATCAGATCACCCAGGGATATCTGTGCAAAGACCCTGAGAAAACTATTCGTGTGCGTATCCGTGACGCGCACGCGTTCCTAACTATCAAGTCCTCCACCCTGCGCGAAGGACTCGCGAAATTCGAATGGGAGAGAGAGATTGACCTCGCCGATGCACGCGAACTGCTCGCTCTCTGCCTGCCCGGAGCTATCTCCAAGACGCGCTATATCATCCCTGCCCCGCCCTATCAAGGACGGGAACGCAAATGGGAAGTGGATGTCTTCCATTCCGGAAAGATGGAAGGGCTCGTTATGGCTGAGATTGAATTGGGAGACGAGCATGAACCCTTCTCCCGCCCCGACTGGATCGGCGAAGAAGTGACAGGTCGGCCGCAGTATTATAATGCAAATATGTAAACTATATATCGATGAAAAAAATTATACTTTTTACGCTTGGCCTGCTTATGGCGATGTACGGAGCAGCACAAAACGAGGAAGTTCCTCAGTGGCTTTCGGATCTGCAAAATCTAAACCAGGGTTTTATTGATTCTACCTTGTATTATCCTGTGGACCCGACTGCACCTGACACGCGTACTTATGTCATCTATTTCCATCAGCCGATGAAGCACGCCGTGCCCGATGGACCTTCTTTCCCCATGCGCGCGCTGATTACCGTCAATGCCAAGATGGACCCCACTACCGCCGTCAATCATGTCTATTGCACCGGATATGCACTCTATCAGGACTATGTTAATAATCCCGATTACACGTTCCGGAAGGATTCCAACGAGTGTTCGGAGGAGATTGCTACGCGGTATAATGCCAACTATATCTCTATCGAACATCGCTATTTTGCTTTCTCCGCGCCGCCACAATGCTGGACCTACCTCGATGATCTGAGAGCAGAAGAGGCGGCAGAGGATTTTCATAACCTCTTTGTCGCGCTGAAGAAAGTATTCAAAGGCAAATGGGTCATGAGCGGTGTCAGCAAAGGAGGTATTACCACCTTGCTGCAACACACCTTCCACCCCGAAGACATGGATGTCTATGTACCCTATTCGGCGCCTTTCTTTGATTCTGACCGCGATACGACCATGCAGACCTATTGGTATCAGAACGGCTGGAGTCAGGAGTTCCAGGATATGTTCATGGGCATTCGTCAGACAGGCGTCTCCGAGGAAATGAATAAGATTTACGCTATCTTCTATAAAATGACCTGCGGCGGCAATACGTCCAAAGAGCATGCTGACTCGATCTATGCCAGTTACTTGGTCAATGTAGCCCTCTTCGGCTATGACGAACATACCTATTCGGACACAGCTGCTATCCGCAAACAGCTCTACAAAAACACGCAAGTCATGCAACAATACGGCTTTAACGGGTATTGCGACACCATCTACGCCTATATGTTCGAGAAAGTAACTTTCTCCTTGGATAGTTTTGGTCGTTGGCTCGATACGCTTCGTGCCTATCCGGACGCCAACCAGATGCCGCGCAGAAAGGTGGAACGCCGGAGAGCTTATGAGCCTTTCGGTATAACCGAGGATGAATGGTGGGTGCGCCAGAACGGAAAGATTATCTCCAATCATGCCTACTCCTACCAATCCAAATGCGAACTGGGCTACTATGATCTGCGGTACGATCTGATTGTGGGCGAACAGGCAGCCCCGGCATGGAATGCCGCCTATAAACAATACGTGGGTTGCCTGCGCGAGTTCGAGAATCCATGGAGTGCAGCCCTTACCTTCAACCGCAACCTCTACGACCGGGCAATGGAGGCTACCAAGACGGCGACCAAACCGATCATCCTCATCTACGGAGAAGATGATACCTGGACCGGAGCGGCGGTAAAGGATGAGTTCATCAATGGAACCAACGTGAAGAAATTTATCCTGCCGGCGCAGAACCATAATGCCCGGTTCTCTTCCGATACGGACCCGGAAAAATGTGAAGCTATCCGCGCCGCGTTAGATGCAGTCCTCGCCACCCCGCAAGGTATCGAAAACACCAATTCCTCTTCCCTTCAGGGAGGAGACAGAGGTAGGCTTATCTTCCGCAACGGCATGTTGTTGATTGAGCATAACGGCAAAACAATGAATGTCCTCGGCCAACCCATAACCCGTTAACCCATAACCCATATGAAGCGCCTCATATTTTGCCTCGCTACGCTGATGCTTCTCTCCTGCCGCAAGGAGACGAAGATAACGCCGGAGTATGACAACAGCGATTTTGTGCGGGTGACAGACGTGATTCCGGATGCGATTCTGGAGATCCGGTATTACAGCACCTATAACTTCGTGGGCGAGCGGATCGACGGCTATGAGTCGCCGATGGCGTGGTTGACGCATGAGGCAGCGGACTCGCTGAAAGCCGTGAACGACGACCTCAAGGCACATGGCTACCGCATCAAGATATGGGACACCTACCGTCCGCAACGCGCAGTCAACCATTTCATCCGATGGGCGGAGAACCTGTCCGACACGGCGATGAAAGCCGTCTTCCATCCGATGGTCGATAAGTCCGTGCTTTTCGAGCAAGGGTACATCTATGCGCGATCAAGTCACAGCAGAGGTTCGACGGTCGATCTGACGCTTGTGGATGCCGCTACGGGCAAGGAGTTAGATATGGGTTCGCCGTTCGACTGGTTCGGCGAAGAGAGCCATCCGGATTACTGCGGTAACCCCGATAATCTGGAGTTCACGGAGCAGGAAGGTGGTCTGACGAGTGTGCAGTTCTACAACCGGATGGTGCTTCGCACAGCGATGATGCGTCACGGATTTGAGGGTATAGACTCCGAGTGGTGGCATTTCACGCTGCGCAACGAGCCTTACCCGGATACGTATTTCGATTTCCCGATTCGGTAAGCAGGTAGCATCGCCACATATACAAAGAGCCCCTCATCGTAATGATGAAGGGCTCTGAAAGTGGCGGCTACCTGTTTGTTCTATGCTTGCGCTAAATCCTCAGACTGGGGAGTCTTCGGGCGCTTCGCTCGGAGTGCCATCCGAGGCACTCCTTCACCAGTACAACGCGGCAGTACACATCGGTTCCCTCGGTACAGCACTGCAACGTGGAGAGAGTAGCGTAGCAGGCACAAAAAAATCTCCCACAACGCAGTGCAGTACCATCGGCGATGCTGAGCTTAACGACCCTGTTCGGAATGGGAAGGGGTGGGACCTCAGCGCTATAACCACCTAAATAAAGGTTAATGATGAGAAGAGCCTACCCCGACCCTCCCTAAAGGGAAGGAGAAGAGAAGCTCAACCACCATAAGGGGTTGACATATGCGAATGTAGAAGCCTCACGGGCTTTAGCGAACTAAGTTCGCAGGTAAAGAATTAAAGTTTAAAGAATTAACGAAAATCGTTCACTCTTTCATTCCTTCACTCTTTCACTCTTTATAGAAACTTTTTTTTAGAAAAAGATTCGGGCAATTAGTACTGCTCGGCTTTATGTCACCATTGTACACCTGCAGCCTATCAACGTTGTCGTCTACAACGACCCTCAAT
>CADBVL010000050.1:10668-16532 GCA_902798015.1 uncultured Bacteroidales bacterium | reverse complement strand
TATCGCCCACTTTGGCGATAGGAGTAAACGCCCATTTCTTTTCTTGGTCCAGTGGGAAGTTATACTCACCACGTTTGAGGAACACGCCTGTGAGTTTGTCCAAGTCGTTCTGCAGACCGTCGTAGTTACGGCTGAGCAGACCCGGGCCAAGCGTCACCTCAAGCATGTGTCCCGTGAACTCCACTTTGTTGCCCACTTTGAGGCCACGTGTGGACTCGAACACCTGCGCATATACGTTGGCACCGATGACCTTGATAACCTCCGCCATCAGTTTGGTCTCACCGACGTAGATGTAGCAAATTTCGTTTTGCGCAACCGGTCCATCAACAGCGACGGTCACCAGGTTGGCAATAATTCCTTTAACTTTTCCAGTAGTCATATCTTGTGTTTTATTAAATTCGTAATTACGGTATCACGTTATTACGGGATTCCGAATCAATCCAGCTTCACTCCTTTCTTCATCTCTGCCACCAATTCACGGAACACTTTCTCGCCTTCCTCAACGGTCAAAAGACTCCAGCGATGGAGCATCACCGCCTCGAGATAGTAACTGAAGACCATCTCCGCGGAGAAATAATCAAACTCCGTGCGGGACTGTAACCACTCAAAACGGATAGCATCAATGGCTTTCTCGCGCGCCATAAGATTCTCTATCTGCGCGAGCGCAAGAATCTCCTGGTACTCATCCATTACCTCCCCCAGGCCAAAGTCTTTCTGAGTAGTATGAGCACGCAGATGTTCCGCCACTTCACCCAGCCCTACTATCTTCTGCTTTGGGTCAAAGCCATGCTTGCGGCAAATCTGCGCCACAAGGACGTTATTCAAATCTTGATTAAAACCGAACCACGCCCGTACGAACTTATTGTCGGCTTTCAAACCTTGCTCCAGGGTCTGCTCGTCAATAGGCGCACGCAACAAGTCCAGCAAGGCTCTATCCGACTCCGTCAAGCACTCGTCCAACAACTCATTGAGTTTGTCCAACGAGACGGGGGCGTCTGAGCCTGCTTTCAACTCAGGTAGTCCGGCCAATAAATATTCGTAAGTCATATAAATTTACGATTTAACGATTTCCGATATACGAATCAGAACAATTCTTCCACTAATTGGGGACGAAGCATTTCCTTGAAGTATGCAATAAATTCCGCATCGCCAAAAGCGAGTTTGTATCCGCCTTTAGCCGGCTGGATGGTGAAATCCGTTTTGATACCCTTGACCTCTGCGATCTTCACGCCCTTCTCAAGCAACCCTTTGGCATTTGCGGCAAAGTATTTCTTCAGAGCATCAGCATCTTTGGCTTCAATCAGCACCTCACCGTTCTTGGCCATCTGCTCTGCCAATTTAGCGATCAGGCCTTGCATGAACTTCGAGTCTGCAGTAGCTGCTTTCACACTATCCGATGCAATCTTATCCGAAAGCAAGTTCACAATCTCAGTCTTTACGGCACTCACACTCTGCTCGGCGTAGAGCTTCAACTCTGCGCGTGTTTTCTTGTCCAAGTCCGCAGACTTACTCTCCGCGTCAGCGAGGATAGCTTTGGCTTTCGCATTGGCATTAGCTACAATCTCCTCGGCTTTTGCATTGGCATTAGCAACGATTTGCTGTGCTTCCGCATTGCCCTTCTCTACGCCCTCCGCGTAGATTTTGTCAGTTAATTCAGAAAGATTCATTGTATAGATATTTTTATATGATATTCGAATTTGCGGGCAAAGATAGTAAAAAAAAATGACATACACAATAGTGTATGCCACTTTTTCACAATTTTTGTCAATTTATTGCGCTATTTGTTGCCCTTGGGGCGTGTAAATCCTTTCGCCTTTTTGGATGAGCAGTTGTCCTTGACGGATATATTTAACGGCGCATGGTATTTCTTCTATTTCTTCATATCCTTGCGGCTCTGCAGCATTGATATACAACGTCGGATGCAGATCATCGGTGACATCGGCATAGAGCGCTGACTGCCTTTGGGTCTTATCTTCCACGAGCGATTGAGTCGGCACTTCAGCCATGGTACGCGCCAGAGGGATGATAACAAACTTTCCTACCGTGTATTGGAAGAACGGGTTGGCGCTGAGGATCTCATTGACCATATTCTCCACACCTGTATAGACTGCTTCAGCAAGCGTCTGTCCGGTTTCCGGGTGCTCGTTCTCATTGCCCTCGGAATGGAAGAGGTACAGGTTCGCTGCCGGTTCGCCCAGATATTTCTGCGTGATAGCCACTTGTTCTTCTTCGGTTTGCGGCAACAATGCTTTTATGTCCGCTGCATATGAACCTAAGCCTGCTTGCTCCATCATCGGAACCACTTTATCGTCCCATTTAGCAAACACTTTCCCCCACACCTTCTTGGCGAGCGTAGGAATCATGTTCTTGGTATGCACATACATCCATTCGCGGCTGTAGGTCGTGAGGTCGGCGATAGTATCCACCGTCGTGATAAAATCGGTCGTTACGGTCACTTGTTTGCGGTCCTGAGACAGCGTCAGCCAACGATAAGGACACGGATAAGTGATCGGCGAACCGGTAGTGATCTCGACGAGACTGTCGTTCGTCAAGCCGGTGGTGTCACGGAACGTAGTGATACCATTCACATGGAAATGACCAGTGAGCACGAGGTGTACGCCATGGCGCATGAGTTGGTCCCGCAATTCGTCCGGATTGCTGAAGCGGCATGAACTCTCCAAGGTTCCCTGTTCGTCAAAATGCTCTAATATCTGCCAATGAGCCATAGCGATGATCATGTTGCCTTTGGCAACCGCGGCGTCTGCCTGCTCCAATATCCATGCCTGCGTAGCCTCAGATAAGGTTCCGATAGCTGCTTTGCCGTCCGAGCCGTCGATGCCGATAACCGTCAGTCCCGGGAGGGGTTCTGCGGCGAAGGAATGCGAGTCAGCGTCCTTTACGGCGTTCTCAAACGTACCCGGGTACAGCGTCTCCCAGTTATCACCCGGCAGGTCATGATTGCCGGGAATGACCAGTGTGCGTATTCCAGCTGCCTGCAGACGAAGGATACCCGCTGAGACGGTATCATGCGCGGCACTCTCACCGTCGCGGGTAAGGTCACCGGGGATGAGCACCAGTTCGGGTTTATACTTCAGCGCGGTGTCCAGCAAGGCATGCCAGATTGGTTCACTCAGGTCCAGCATTTTACGTTGTGTCTGCATGTACGCATCAAAATCGGGTTCCTGATCGATGACCGACTGCGGCAACACGTGCGGGTCAGCGATGACCATGATACGCTCTTGAGCAAAACTCAATAAAGGAAACAATGCTGCCAAAAAGAAGATTTTTTTCATATTTATTCTATTAATATTTCTACTCGCCGGTTTTGTTGCCTGCCTTCTTCGGTCTCGTTGGATGCCACGGGTTTTGTATCTCCGTAGCCAAACGCTCTTATCTTGTCTGCGTTACAGCCATAGGCTACCAACTGTCGTTTGACAGACTCGGCACGGCGCTGCGAAAGTTCTTTGTTGTCTTCAGGCTTGCCGACATTGTCCGTATGTCCGGCGAGTCGGACGGTGTATCCGTACGTCTGTACGAAGAGTGCGATTCGTTTCAATTCCGGCAGCGAAACGGGAAGAATCTTGTCGCTGGCCGTCTCGAAGAGCAGATTATTGATAGCTACCGCTTTATTCGCACTGAGCACGGTAATAGGTTCAGGTCGCTTGTCTTCGGGTAGTGTGATGGTATAAATATCATGTCTGCGACCGCTTTTCTGTGCATATATAGCCGTCTGACCGTCCGCGGAAATTTTATACCAGCAGTCCCTGCCTGCTGTATTGATTGTCGGTCCGAGGTTTTCCGGCTCAGACCAACAATTCCAACAGGTGTCTGCCAAACGACGCGACACCCATACATCCAAATCGCCGAGGGTTCCTTCTCTGTCCGAAGAGAAATAAAGGGTTTTCATGTCGGGATGCAGGAAAGGCGAACGCTCCATGCCTGATGTGTTAATTGCCGGACCGATGGAATATGGTGTGCCCCACCCGCTCTCGGTACGTTCGGAGACAAAGATATTAAGGCTGGCTTTTTCTTCCCATTCCGCCGGATAATTGGCAGCAAAGAGCAGTGCTTTACCATCGGCTGTAATCATAGCGTCCGCCTGCCAATTGCCTAACTGCAGATGGCGCGGCAAAGGACGAGGTTCTGTCCATCCTTGCGGTCCGCGAGCAGAAAAACACATCCGGCCTTCCACGAAGACTAACATCGTTCGGCCGTCTCCGGAAATAGAAGTAGGAGCTTCGTTGCGATACGGACTGCTTAAACCGGGTACCACCTGCGCAGTACTCCACTCGCCGGTTCTCCTGTCCCGACGCGAGACAAAGATATCTTCCGTTATGTTCGTTTCTCCACGGTTGAGTCCAACGAAATACAATGTATTGTCGTCTATTGTCAATGTCGGTCCGTATTCCTCACCTATCGCCGTATTGACTGTGGACGGCAAAGCTTGCGGGGCTATGCTATCCTGCGGAGTAAAAGAGCAGAAGATGAGCACCAACAGTTGTGCCGCCATGACGCGGAGGAAAGTAGTAAACGGATAGACTGTAGCATAGCAAACCGATGCCTGGTTATTCTCTGACGAGAGAGACTGCGCATAAGGCAATGCCATGGCTGAGGTCATCGAACCGATCAACAATCCCATGACATTGAAGAAATTCACATGCAACCATTTATATGCAATGCCACCCACCAAGACCAACGGAACGATGGTAATGATAAATCCGTAACCAATCCATAAGTATCCGCCGTTGACCAACGTCGGCACGAAGTTCTCTCCTACGGAGAGCCCTAAGGCGGCCAAAAAGAGTGTCAGTCCCACTTGGCGCAGCATCATGTTAGCCGAAGTGGTAGAGAACGTGACCATGTTATAATAGGGTCCATAATGGCCGATGAGAATGGCTACGATGAGTGAACCACCCACAAGACCTAACTTAAAAGTGGTCCCCATGCCAGGCAACGGAATAGGCAGTAACCCGACGCATATACCGAGCACCATTCCGAAGAAAACCGGCAAAAGATGCGGTACATCCAGACGCTTGAGTTCGTTTCCGAAGGTCTCTGCTACTCTGCTCACGTCATCTTTGTCACCCACTACCATCAGTCGGTCACCTAATTGTAACACCATGTCAGGGGTTGCCAGAAGATCAATACCGGCGCGGCTGACACGTATGATGGTAGCATGGTATTGCTGGCGCAGGTTAAACGAACGGATACGTTTTCCGTTACATTCCGGCCGCGTCACCGCGATACGTCGGGAAATCAGATGGTCGGATTTCTCACTCTGTACATGCAGGTCGTAGTTCTTCATCCGCCCCAGCAGACGCAAAGTGTCCACGTGTTGCTTGTCGGTTAATACACGGAGTGTATCGCCGTTACGGAAAACAGTCTGCTCATTCACCAGTTCGTCCGATCCGTCTATACGGATTACCCGGCTGATGACCATTTCCTTCACCGGGCAGAGATGTTGCAGTTCGGCAAGCGTAAGCGTATCTATCTGCGGGTTATTGAGCGTAATATCCACGCAGATGGGCTCTTCGGTAGTCTCCTTTGCCGCTTCTTTAAGACGTTTCTCTTCTTCCGGAAGGCTGATTTTAAAGGATTTACGGATCAGTTCAAAGGCCAGGATTACGCCAACGATACTTAACGGGTACGCTACTGCATAACCGGTTGCAATGTCAGGATTAGAAGTTCCTGTAAGGTCAAAATATGCCTGCTGAGCGGCCGCTAAAGAAGGTGTAGAGGTGGTAGCGCCGGACATGACACCGGCTAAAGTGGACATCTCGATACCTGTGATATAATGCAGGATGATTGTACATATGCAACCAAGAAGAACAATTGCGGCAGCCAACATGTTGAGTTGCAATCCT
>CADBVL010000050.1:0-10634 GCA_902798015.1 uncultured Bacteroidales bacterium | reverse complement strand
AATGCAATGCCGATAAAGAGGACCCAAGTAACGCCTAAAGAGAAATTGCGTATCTTCGCTTTCTCTCCCAGCCAAAGGCCAATAGTCATCACGATGGTCAGCCATAAAAGTGACTGAGTGATGGATGGTTCAAATAAAAATTGCGCTATCGAGTTCATAAGTTCTAATCCTCTAATCCTCTAACCCGTTCTATCATACCCACCAATGCTTTGGTGCATGCACGATCCGTTATCTGCTCGCGTAACTTCCCCAGATGAAAACATTCGGCAGTAGTACCTTGCGGTGTCGCCCACGCTATCCAAACAGTACCTACGGTTTTTTCAATTGATCCTCCGGTAGGTCCCGCGATGCCGGAAGTGGCTATACTAAAATCGGTGTTTAGTTGCTTGCGAATAGACTCTGCCATTATACGCACCACCTCTTCGCTGACCACGCCACGCGTTTTTATCAGTTCGTCTGGCACTCCCAAAAGATGCTCCTTGACACTGTTGTCATAGCTGATAATCGAGCCGTAATAGAAGGCTGAACTGCCCGCATGCTTGTTCAACAGAGAGGCTAATTTACCTCCCGTGCAGGACTCGGCAGTAGAGATGGTTTGTCCTCTTGCAGCAAGGAGTTTGCCCAATATAACTTCCAAGGGTTCGTCCGTATCGGCAATCAGGTACTTGGCTACTAATGTCTTCAGTTCCGCAAACCACCTGTTCACTTCTTCTTCACTCAACTCGCCGTATGACGACAAGCGCAAGCGGATGATGCCGTCCTTGGGCAGGTACGCCAAGTGCAAATCAGCTGGCATGGATGATTCATATCCTTCCAAAAGGATTGCCAGAGACGACTCCGGAATACCGGTCACTTGCAGCGTACGATGAATAATCTGATTGCTGATTGCTGACAACTGACGACTGATGTATGGTAAAATCTGTTCCTCCATGGCGATTTTCATCTCGTATGGCACTCCGGGCATGGAAGCCAGAAGTTGTGAACCATGATGAAAAACCATCAGAGGAGCGCTGCCTACTCTATTTTCGAGGATCTCGGCGTTTTCAGGCACTAACCATTGCGTAGCGGTTAATCTGTTCAACACATCCGGCCGCTCGCGATAGAGATCCATGACATGCGCGCGCACGCGTTGATCTTCTATAAGGTGTGTGTCGAAATACTCACACAACACATGTTTCGTGATATCATCGTTTGTTGGGCCCAAACCTCCGGTTGTCAATACGATATCGGCTCTGCTGAACGCCTCGTCCAAAGCTGCGACGATATGTTCACGCCGGTCATGCACCGACGTAATCTGATATAACTCGACACCTATCTCATTGAGCCGTTCTGCCATCCATGCGGAATTGGTGTCCACGACTTGACCGATGAGCAACTCGTCTCCTATGGTTATTATCTCTGCGCGCATTGTTTCTTCCACTCCTCTGCTGTGAGGCATAATTCATCATACCATGCTTGCCCGAAACGCCGTATAAGAGGTTCCTTAAGGAATTGATATAGCGGCAGATGGAGTTTTTTCCCTTTCTGCCGGGCACAATGACATATATCCCAGCGATGGTATTCAAGTCCTGTATATTCTCCGACTTGCGTCAATCGTATCGGATAGAGATGACACGAGACGGGTTTCTTAAAATCTATCTTTCCGGCGTTATACGCTTTCTCTATCAGGCAGTAACACCACCCGTTATGATCCGTGCGGGCAAAGACACAGTCCTTGTTGTTGACGATAGAGGTAACGCGTTCACCCGAAGGGTCGTTATATGCGATGCCCTGTTCTTCCACCACGGATTTGGCCTCTTTGGTCATTTCCGGCAGCAAGACGGGAAGTATCTCATTGATTTTTGCTTCTTCTTCTGCAGACAGCGGTGCACCGGCATCGCCTTCTATACAACAGCAACCGCGGCAGGTATCCAGATCGCAGCAGAACTCTTTCTCCAGCACATCCAGCGATACTAATGTATTCTCTCCTATTACAAACATAAGAAGCCTTCTGCCCAGATCTTAATACCCAAAGCGATCAGGACAATACCGCCAATGAGTTCCATGTTTATCTTCAGTTTTCCCACGAAAACGCCCGCTAAATAGCCGCCTATAGAGAAGATTGCCGTAATGACGCCGATGATAATCACAGAAGGCAGCAACCATTCCGGATACGGCACGAACAGCAATCCCGTAGCCAGGACATCTACACTGGTAGCCAGTGCTAACAGCAACAGGTTCGACACATGCCAGTTAGCCGTTGTTTCTGCCTCTTTGTCTTTTCGGAAAGACTCCCAAATCATCTTTATGCCCAAGAAGCCTAACAGCACCAACGCAATCCACGGGGCATAAATCCGCATGAAATCCACAAAGAGTGAACCGGCGTAATAACCGACAATCGGCATCCCCATATGGAAACAGCCGAAAATAAGCGCCATAAGCAATGCCCGTGGGTGCCATCGATGTTCATTCAAACCCTGCACAGCCGAGACTGCACAGCAGTCCATGGCCAAGCCGATTCCCATTACAATAACATTCAACCAGAACATGTCTATCTTCTACTCCTAATTCCTTTTATATTTGTACCGCGCAACAGTTTTGCCTTTTGCGATAGCCAACAGTTTGTTGCGGGTAAAGGTCTTACGGATTGGCGAAATCCGATCGGTAAACACATGACCTTCGAGATGATCGTATTCGTGCTGCACAATACGCGCCTGAAAACCCGTAAAGGTCTCTTCGTGTTTTTGAAAATCCTCATCCAGGTAACGCAAACGCACCGATACCGGACGCACCACGTTCTCGCTGATACCCGGCAACGAGAGACATCCCTCGGAATAGGAACATGTCTCTTCACTCTCCTCTATCAGTTCCGGATTGATGAAAGCCCGTTTGAATCCTTTGCATTCCGGATAGTCTTCCGCCAGTTCATCACCGTCCACTACAAACAAACGCCAGGGCTTGCCTACTTGCGGAGCCGCCAAACCGCAGCCTTCCGCTTGCGTGAGCGTCTCGTACATATCCGCAATAAACTGCTTCAATTCAGGCGTTTGCTCTATCTCCTCAGCCTGCTTGCGTAGTACCGGCTGCCCGTACAAATATATTGGTAAAATCATTAATCAATTCGTAATTTTTTAATTTCTAATTTTCTCAAGGTACCCCTCGAGAATGATGCACGCGGCTATTTTATCCACCACGGCCTTGTTTTGCCGGTCTTTCTTCTTCATTCCGCCATCTATCATCGCTTTGTGCGCCAAAACCGACGTGAAGCGCTCGTCGTACATAGTTATCGGTTTATCGGGAAAAGTTTTTTTGAACACTCCCAGGAACGGACGGATATAATTCATGGACTCCGACTCTTGTCCGTTCATCTGTGTCGGATGTCCTATGACTACTTCATCCACAGGCTCGTGCTCGAAATAGTCGGTTAACCATTGGATTAGTTCCTTCGTCTCAATCGTAAGCAACGGATTAGCCGTTATGCGGAGAATATCCGTAACGGCTAATCCTGTGCGTTTACGACCATAGTCTATTGCGAGAATTCTTCCCATTAGAGGTTGTTGAGTTTCTCGCTGACTTCTGCGTACTTGTCGTCCATTCCGAAACGATAGTAGAGCGCCTTGAGGGTCTGCAGGTAACTGCGGTCTTCCGGAGCCATCTCATGTGCTTTCTCGAAGAACGGCAGGGATTTGCGGAATACCTCGTTCATCTCGTCCAACGCTTTCTTATAAGCCTTGTTATCCGAGATGGTGGCAGCAGCCTCGTTCAGTTTGACAGCCTGATTATAATATACGCGTCCCTTGCCTGCCTCCGCGTCTGCCATCGTCGGATCAAGCGCCAGTGCCTTGTCGAACTCAGCCAGAGCTACATCGTAGTTACCTTGGTTCTCATCGAGATTTCCCTTGATCAGATGGTATTGTGCTACATTCGGCTCACGCTCGATAGCGGTAGCCAGGTAGTCGATAGCCGTCTGCTCCTGACCGGAGAAGATATAGAAGTTGATGAGGTTCTGCAGGAACCACGGTTCTTGCGGGAAGCGCGACACAGCGTCTTGCAGCGTAGCTACAAAATGTACGGTATCTTTGAGTGCCAGATACTCCTGATAGAGGAACTGGTTCACAGCGATAGCCTCGTAGTCACCGTTCTTGAGTTGCTCCAGAAGTTCGATAGCCTCCTCGTGCATCTCTGCCTGTACAGCGAAGATAGCAGCGTAGTATTTGTACTGCGTATAGGTGGTGTCACGCGGCATCTCCTTCTGCAACTTCGGATCTTGCATCAGCGTCAGATCGGGAAGCTCGACGTGCTTCTTGAATGCGTTATAAGCGCCCGCATAGTCACGCATCTCGTTCAGATGGATACCATACTTCACCAGTTCCTGGTTCTTGTAGTACTCAAGCATGTACTTCGAGATCTTTCCGCGCATCTTCGGATCTGTCGGCACTTGATTGCCTTTCTTGTCGAGCACGGGAACCTGAGCCAGTTCGTCGGCTTTAATCCAGTACTTGTAACTCTCCTCGCAGGCAGCACCTTCAGCTGCAGCGTCCACACCCTGTCCCATCATCTGGTTATAGAGCTCGCGCTGAACCTCTTTGTAGCCAACCATACCTGCCCAGTAGTAGTTCTCTGCCGTCGGCTCTGCTTCCAGTGCCTCTTCTACGGCGTCACGCGCAGCACGGAAATCCGGAGTCTCGGAGTTCATCAGGCTTTTAGCCTTCTTTACCAACGGGTTTTTCTGTGCGAAGCAGCCTGCACTCATGAGCACAACAGCTGCCAAAATCAAACTTTTTTTCATAACTTATTCGTTTGTTTCGTTGTTAGTTTCACCATTCTCACCATTCTCGTCATTTAGCGAAGCGTCACCATTCTCTTCTTCGTCTTTCGGAACGATACATCCGCTTACGAGCGTGTCGTTACGTTTCTGGAGTTCGATCAGTTTGACACCTTGTGCGGCGCGGCCTGTCTGACGAATAGTCGAGATATCCATGCGGATTGCTGTTCCGGACTTCGTCATGAGCATCAGGTCGTCCTCATCGGTAACAGCCTCGATACCAACCAGGTGACCGGTCTTCTCGGTTATCTCAATGGTCTTGACACCCTTACCGCCACGATTTGTCACGCGATAAATCGGATTGCCTTCCTCATCATCGACAGGCGTACGCTTACCAAATCCGTTTTCAGAGATCACGAGAATAGTCTTCTCAGTACCCTTCTCCACACAAACCGTGCCAATTACGCGATCTTGACCGTCTTCTTCCAAAGTTATTGCCTTTACACCGGTTGCTCCACGGCCCATCGGACGTACACCACCTTCGTTGAAGCGGCACACTTTACCGTTGTACGAAGCCACGAGCATTTCGCTCTGTCCGTCAGTCAGGGTGACGCCGATCAGCTCGTCGCCTTCACGCAGACCGAGCGCGATGATACCATTGGCGCGAGGACGGGAATAAGCCTCGAGTGTGGTCTTCTTCATCAAGCCGTTCTTGGTGATGAAGATAAGGAAGTGGTTCTCCACATACTCCTGGTCATTCAAGCCCTTGACGTTAATACACGTACGTACCTTATCACCCTTCTGGAGGTTGATCATATTCTGGATAGCGCGGCCTTTCGACTGCTTGTTACCCTCCGGCAGGTCATAGACTTTCTGCCAGTAGAGACGTCCCATCTCCGTGAAGAACATCATGGTCGAGTGCATCGAAGCCTGATATACTTTCTCGATGAAGTCCTGGTCACGGGCGCTTCCGGCCTTCGAACCGATACCGCCGCGGGTCTGCTGACGGAAGTCTGCCAGCGGAGTACGCTTGATATAGCCGAGGTGCGAAATGGTGATGACCATGTCGTCATCGGCGTACATATCTTCTGGGTTGAACTCGGTGGCCATCTTCACGATCTGCGTCTTACGTTCGTCGCCGTATTTCTCTTTGATCTCCACGAGTTCGCTGTTGATGAGGTCATAACGCATCTCCTCGCTGGCGAGCAGTTCGTTCAAGTGCGCAATGAGTTTCTCAATCTCTTCGTACTCATGTTTCAACTCGTCGATACGCAGGCCGGTGAGGGCGGAAAGACGCATATCCACGATCGCTTTCGACTGCAGGTTATCGAGATTAAAGCGTGCCTCGAGGTTCGCCTGTGCGTCCGCCGGAGTGCGGCTGGCACGGATGATACGAACCACCTCGTCGATATTATCCACGGCGATGATCAAACCCTCCAAAATGTGCGCTTTCTCTTCGGCTTTACGGAGTTCAAAGCGTGTACGGCGGGTAACAACATCCATGCGGTGCTCGATGAAGTTGCCGAGCAACTGCTTGAGGTTCAACAACATAGGACGACCCTTGACGAGGGCGATGTTGTTTACCGCAAAACTCGACTGCAGGGCGGTGAACTTATACAGTTTGTTGAGCACCACCTGTGCATTCGCATCGCGTTTTACCTCCACTACGATACGGATATCGCGCTTGGAATGGTCGTTGATATCGGCGATGCCTTCGATCTTCTTGTCGTTAACCAGTTCAGCGATATTCTTTACCAAATCGCTCTTTACTACGCCGTAAGGCAGCTCGGTGATGATGATGCGCTCGCGACCGTTGTCATCGGTCTCAATCTCCGCGTTCGAGCGGATTACGATACGTCCGCGGCCGGTCTCGAATGCATCTTTGACGCCCTGATAACCGTAAATCGTACCGCCCGTCGGGAAATCCGGAGCCTTGACGTACTCCATGAGGTCCTCTACGGTAATATCCTCTACGCTCGCGTCATGCATGCGCGCCTTAATATTATCAATGTACGCGCAGCAACCGTCGATAACTTCAGACAGGTTATGCGTCGGCATGTTCGTCGCCATACCTACGGCGATACCGCTGGCACCGTTCACCAACAGGTTCGGGAAACGGCAAGGCAATACAGCCGGCTCGAGCAGAGAGTCATCGAAGTTAGGCACCATGTCCACGGTGTCTTTCTCGATGTCGCGAAGCATCTCCTCTGCCAACTTCGACAGACGTGCCTCGGTATAACGCATAGCAGCTGCGCCATCACCATCGACAGAACCGAAGTTTCCTTGACCATCCACGAGGCAGTAACGCATCGCCCAAGGCTGAGCCATACGCACGAGCGTACCGTATATAGAGCTGTCACCATGCGGGTGATACTTACCCATTACCTCACCGACGATACGGGCGGACTTCTTGGTCGGCTTGTCGGAGGTGTTGCCCAACTCGTTCATTCCGAACAATACGCGGCGGTGAACGGGTTTAAATCCATCGCGTACATCAGGCAGCGCACGCGACACGATCACAGACATCGAGTAGTCGATGTAAGAGGTCTTCATTTCCTCTTCAATCTTCACGGGAATGATGTGATCATTCTGAATCAATTCGTTGTTTTCTTCCATTGTTATATAAATTTGTTTATTTTTTCACGTTTATTGCGTTTAGCGCAGTTTTGAGCTTCGTTGTTTACGCTCACACATTTTGCGCTGCAAAATTACAACTTTTTTTTCATATACGCAAGCGCGCACGAAACTTTTTTTCATTTTTATGCGTTTTTTGCCCGTTTTTCTGCATTTTAACGCATTTTCTTCCTTCTACCGACACCCCCTCGACAGTCAATCGCCAATCGCTCAGAGAGCAAAGTTTTTGAACTGTTTCAACAAATAAATTTGCATATATCAAAAATTTTTCGTACCTTTGTCATCGGATTTCTTAGGCAGGAAAATATCTTTATTACCCCTGCCCACTAAATGGCGTCAGTACAACGCGTGACTGGCTGCAGAAGGGCTTAATAGTTCGTGTATAATTCGTCAATAATTCGTGTATAGTTCGTGTTTGGAAGCATGAAAGGTGCGGATACACAGCAGACAAACAGCGGATACATAGAAAAAAACAAGCAACAAAATTGCAAATTTAATGGCATACGCTTGCGTATGTCATTTTTTTTTAGTACTTTTGTGCCCGATTTTTGAAATGCGCACGAAGAGAGCAATATATAAGCGTTTGATTTATGCCCTGACAGGCATGTTATTCCTGCCGCTTTCGGTGTATGCGGAGCATCACACGTTGCACGCGGAGGCGGATCGTCCGGGAGCCGGAACAGGAACCAATGTGTTGGATTTTGGTGTTTTCCAATGGGAAACGGGACTCGAGGTGATGCATATACCGGGTTTTCATGTGTTGACTCTGCCCACTACCCTTTTCCGTTTCGGCTTGCACGAGCGGGCGGAGTTACGTTTGGAATATACCGGCGGCTTGGCGCTCTCCGATCATCCGGATGGCGATCCGCAGTCAGCAGACGAAGGTTTTTACTACACAGAGCCGCTGTGTATAGGTACCAAGTTGATGTTATGGCCCGGCTCAGAGGAACCGCGGTTGCATTGGATTCCCCGCACGAGTCTGATGCTCAACGTCGGCCTACCGCTGACAAAGCAAATGGCGGACAGGATGCCTATCGCCGGCCGTGCGGACTTGCTCTTTGAGAGTGATATCACGGACTGGCTGACCGCCGAGTATGAGTTCGGCACCCACTGGCGTGAATGGGCTCCGATGCCGGATTTCTTCGTGGCTTTCGGCCTTGACTTCGAAGCCACGGACAAGTTAGGGTTCTTTGTTGAGAACTACGACTACTTCGACTGCGACGTCAATGCTGCCTTGTTCGGGTACTCCACGGCATACGACGTGAATATCGATTTCGGCGTGACCTACTCACCCATTCCCCGCGTACAACTGGATATGTACGCCGGATTCAACTGCTATCACACCCTGCCGGAACTATGCGGTCCGAAGAACAACTGCTACTTCGGTTTCGGCGTGACCTGGCTTTATTACTCCAAACGACACGACAGTCGCAAACAATAAAATACAACATATATGGAATCAAAGTACAATCCTACAGACATTGAAGCCCGCTGGTACCAATACTGGCTGGACAAAGGTCTTTTTCATTCCGAGCCTGACGGCCGCGAACCTTATACCATCGTTATCCCGCCGCCCAACGTAACAGGCGTGCTGCACATGGGCCACGTGCTGAACGAGACTATTCAGGATATCCTCGTTCGCCGTGCGCGTCTCGAAGGCAAGAACGCTTGTTGGGTGCCCGGCACCGACCATGCATCCATCGCGACGGAGGCAAAGGTCATCAAACGCCTCAAAGAACAAGGCATCAACAAGTCCGATCTGACCCGTGAGCAGTTTCTCAAACATGCGTGGGACTGGACGGACGAGCACGGAGGTATCATTCTCAAACAGCTCCGCAAACTCGGTTGTTCATGCGACTGGGACCGGACAGCCTTTACGATGGATGAGACGCGTTCCAAAGCCGTCATTAAAGTGTTCTGCGACCTGTACAAGAAAGGTCTCATCTACCGCGGTCTGCGTATGGTCAACTGGGACCCCGAGCGTCAGACAGCCCTTTCCGACGAAGAGGTGATCTACCACGACGAGCATAATAAGTTCTACTACCTGCGCTACAAAGTGGCAGAAGAGCCGGGCAAATATGCCATCGTTGCGACTACTCGTCCGGAGACCATCTTCGGCGATATAGCGGTCTGCATCAACCCCAAAGAGGAGAAGAACCAGTGGCTCAAAGGCAAGCACGTGATTGTTCCTGGCGTCGGACGTGTGATTCCTATTATCGAGGACCGTTATGTGGAGATCGGTTTTGGTACCGGTTGCCTCAAAGTGACGCCGGCGCACGATGTCAATGACTACGCTCTTGGTCAGAAATACAATCTCAAGACTATTGATATTTTCACTCCGGATGCCCATCTGAATATGGACACGGTGGAGGAAGAGTTGCAACCGAACGTACGCAAGTACCACGGCATGGACCGTTTTGACTGCCGCAAACAGATTGTCGAAGATCTCAAGGCGCTTAACCTCGTGGAGAAAATCGAGGACTACGACAACAAAGTCGGTTATTCCGAGCGCACAAACGTACCTATCGAGCCGCGTTTGAGTCTCCAGTGGTTTGTCAAGATGCAGCATTTTGCCGACATCGCGCTCCCGCCGGTAATGAACGATGACATCGTTTTCTATCCCGCCAAATACAAGAACACCTACCGCAACTGGCTCGAGAACATCAAAGACTGGTGTATCTCCCGTCAACTCTGGTGGGGTCACCGCATTCCGGCATACTACGATGCCGACCTGTTGGCACAAACAGGCCTTGAGAACTATCCGGACGATAAGATCATCGTTTCCGAGACGAAGCCCGAAGGCAACTATGTACAAGATGAGGGAGCCTTGGATACCTGGTTCAGCAGCTGGTTATGGCCAATCTCCTTGTTCGACGGCATTGAACATCCCGACAACAAAGAGATCAACTACTACTACCCGACCGCAGACCTCGTAACAGGTCCGGATATCATCTTCTTCTGGGTAGCCCGTATGATCATGGCGGGTTATGAGTACGTAGGAAAGATGCCGTTCAAGCATGTCTATTTCACCGGTATCGTCCGCGACAAACTCGGCCGTAAGATGTCCAAATCCCTCGGAAACAGTCCTGACCCGCTGGACCTCATCGAGCGTTTCGGTGCCGACGGTGTGCGTATGGGTATTCTGCTCTCTGCACCGGCAGGAAACGACATCCTCTATGATGATGCCCTCTGTGAGCAGGGACGTAACTTCTGCAACAAGATCTGGAACTGTTTCCGTATGGTCAAAGGTCTTGAA
>CADBVL010000049.1 GCA_902798015.1 uncultured Bacteroidales bacterium | reverse complement strand
GCGATCTCTAACAGTTCGTCCTCCGTATAATCCTCGAAATGGAAAGTATAGGGAAAACGCGACGAGAGACCTTTATTGGCCTGCAGCATCTTCTCCATCTCTTCAGGATAGCCGGCGAGGATGATGATCATGTCTGTCTGCTCTTTGCCTAACTCTTCCAGCAGGCAGTCCAGCACTTTCGGTCCGAAATCTTTCTTGTCATCCGGATCTCCGACCAGCGTATAGGCTTCGTCAATCAGCAGGATATTGCCATGCGCTTGCTGCAGTACCTGGCGGGTGTTGGCTTCGGTATCGCCGATATATTGTCCGACCAGTTTCTTGCGGTCCACGGAGATCACCTTGCCGGTTTTCAGGATGCCGATGGACGCGTAGATCTCACCCAAGAGGCTGGCGACGGTTGTCTTACCCGTACCCGGATTACCGGTGAAAATCATGTGGAGCGGCGGCATGGTGGCTTTTAAGCCGTTCTTCTGCCGTAACTGGGTGAAACGCACCAAGTTAAGGTGGGACTCGATGTTATATTTCAGTTTGTTTAACCCGACGAGATTATTGAGTTTTTTCAGCGAGAGGTCGTACTGCCCGATCTTCGGCTGCGGCACGTCTTCTTCCCGCAACTCGCTCAGTGTTTTTGTGTCCTGGAACAACTCCTGCGAAGCATTGATGACACGCATGGACATATTCATGATCATCTCGTCGATGAGCACATTGACATCGGTGGTCGTAGCGTTGGGGAGCGAAGAGAGATAAGATATCATATTGTTTCTCGCACCGGGCGTGATGACGAATCCGCGCCTTTTGCAATCCCGCTCGGCAATCGCCATCATCTGCTCTATGTCCAGCGTCGGCAGTTTGTATATCTGTCCGATACAGGACCGAAGGTCGGCGATGGAGAGCAGCATGGTGATGCGTTCCGGCGTGTCCACCAGGATGACGGCGGTGTCGTTACTCTTTTCGTGCAGTCTGTTAGCCAGTGCCTCGACGACATAGTATTTGTTCACTCGCGAGTCAAAAGCAATCATAGAAGCTGCGTTCTCCACGTACAACATGCCTCCCGAGGCAAGCGAGAAATCGCTGTCCATAGAAGAAAGATCCTCGTTGAGTCCCGTCCAATGCCGCCCATCGACGATGTCCAGATAACTGTCTTCCGGGATCAACTTGTTCTGCGTATAGAAATCGAACAGCACTTGCGCGAAGGAGGTTTTTCCGGACCCTTTGTCACCCATCACGGCTGCATGCAGGTTAATCGGTGCCGGCTGGAGATTCATCGCCAAGCGATTGTCGTTGAACATCTTCTGCTTGGCGAGCATGCTCATCTGCCGAAAGATGCTGTCCATACCTACCATGTCCGACTCCACTTGGAGCGTGTAGCCTTTGGAGGGCACGATATTGATATACTGAATATAAGGAGGACCGATATAGACACCCTTGCTCTTACGCAACCTAAAAGCTACGTAATACCGTCCGCATTCCATGGATTTGCGGTCTTTGCGCAGGATATGCAGGGTGCAGAACGTGCCGTTATGCGAATGCGGGATGCGAAAGGGGATTTCGTGCTCAAAGTAATGCAACCTCCGGATGTCTCCCATGGTATCGCGGAAGAAGACAGATAACTCGAGGTCACAAGAGATCTCTTTTTTCTTGCCTTCAAACATCAGGATCCATAAAATCTCTTTGCCCTTTCCCTGTGGGTAAGAAGCCATTTCGCGTACATCATTGTCTTCGGCTGTCGGCCGGCAGTATTTGAGTCCTGTGGCGCAAGAGATATCTTCACCTTCGATGTCGAAAGAAGGGCCGCCCCATTCCATCTTCTGCTCGAACTCGATCTTACTGATTGCTTGCAAGATCTGCTCGTCGTCCTTCGGCTCATACATGAGAACGTCCGTGTCCATGTCGGCATCACTCATCAAAGGATGCTCGGCAAGGCCTAATTCCAGCTCGATACTTTCTTCGTCTTTCTTCAGCGTGATGAACTTACTATAAAAGAGATGTTTTGCCATAGTATTATTGCACATAGAATAAGCGGCTGCAAAGATACGACAATTTTGCGAAATACGCAAGAAAAATGCAAAAAATTTGCATATGTGCAATTTTTGTAGTATCTTCGGACTCCGCCTTGACCATATACTATACGAGCCCCTTTTCTTCAAAGGTTTTCCCCGATTAACGGGGACACCCTCATCCCGAAATTACGTTCGCACTGTCGTGCAAACTACAATCTTTTAAGCAAAAAAACACACTTGTGCGAGCACAGACGATTTTTTTTGCTTAAAATCTTGCAAATTTGAAAAATTTGTAGTAATTTTGCAAGCGTTATGAGGAAAGTGATTTTTTTCGTGTGCATCTTCGCGCTGGCGGGATGCAACAAGCCGTCGCGGGTAGAGCAGTACAAAGCCGACAAACACAGGTCGGACAGCATTCATCTGGTGGAACAGACAACGAGCCTCGCGTACTATCAGGCGCAACTGGAGCAGTTGATGCCGATGGCGGATAGCCTGTTGCCGTTCTTTACGTATGAGAAGAACGAGAAATATCAGGACCACGGGTATTACGTGGTGAAAAACTCACTATTACGCATCTTAGTACGGGATGACGGTCAGGATCTGCTGGTGTATAAAGAGGGGAAGCGACAAGCCTATCCCGACCATTCCCTAAAGGGAAGGGACAGAGAAATGGTAGAGCGGGCGGAGCATCTGCAGGTTACCATTCGCGACATCAAAGAATGCGAGAAACGAATCGCACGTACCTCCCTTGAGAAGCAAAAATACGAGAAAAGGCTGCAAAATCAATTGAAAATTGAAAATTGAAAATTCAAAATTTGCATATATCAAAAAAATGTTGTATCTTTGCACGCTTGATTGATAACAAAGCTTATGTCAGAAAGTAAATACGAGAGTAAAATCACCTCCGCTCCCTGTTCGGCAGCACAGATATACCGCGTGTTGAGTAACATGGAGAACCTGGAGCGTGTGCGGGAATTTATTCCGCAGGACAAAGTGCAGGAGATGGAAGTGAGTGCTGATCGCGTGCGTCTGAAGGTGGATGGATTGGCTCAGAAGATCACCATTGCCATCGTGGACCGCATCGAGAACGATACGGTGAAGTTCGGCGCAGAAGGAATACCGATGGATGCGAACTTCTGGATTCAGCTGAAAGAAGTGAGTCCGGTGGACACACGTATCAAATTGACTGTGAAGGCGGATATCCCCTTTATGTTCAAGATGATGCTGGACAAGAAACTGCAACAGGGCTTGGACCAAGCGGCAGATATGCTTGCGCAGTTCCCGTATGGTCAGTGGGGGAGTTGAAAGTTGAAAGTTGAAAGTTGAAAGAGTGAGAGAATTAAAACGAATATGAAAAGACCAAGAATACACAAAGAAGGACGCGGCTTGATTGTGGGTACAGTGCTGCTCCTGTTTATTATCAACGTACCAATTTATCTGTTTGTCCAGCCCCACTGGGTATTTGCAGTGACCTTGATTCTGACGGCAATTTTGCTGGTGTTTGTCACCTATTTCTTCCGCAACCCTGTGCGTGTGCTGGAGATAGATGACCCTAATTTTATTATCGCGCCCGCGGACGGCCGCGTGGTGGTAGTGGAACCGACGGAAGAGAATGAGTTCTTCCACGAGCCGAAACTGCAAGTGTCGATCTTCATGTCGCCTTTCAACGTGCATGCCAACTGGTATCCGATAGAGGGGACGGTGTTGGTCAGTGAGCATCAGAAAGGTCATCATAAAGGAGCGTGGCTGCCGAAATCGAGTACGGAGAACGAGCGCTCGCTCGTGGTTATCGAGACGCCGAACAAAGTGCAGATAGCCGTTCGTCAGATTGCCGGAGCGATGGCGCGCCGTATCGTGACGTATGCCAAACCCGGTCATCAGGCACACCGTAACACCCACCTCGGTTTTATCAAGTTAGGTTCCCGCGTGGACATGTACCTGCCGTTGAATACGGAGATGTTCGTGACGGTAGGCGAGCATGTGCGCGGCAACGAGACGGTCATCGGACGCCTTCAGGACGACCCGGAGATCAATACGAATGAAGAGTAAAGTTTAAAGTTTAAAGTTGAAAGAAAGTTTAACCCTTAAAATACCAAATGTATGAATTTTGAAGAATTATTTGCGCAGTATCCCTGCCCGTTTTCCGATGAGCAAGTAAAAGCTCAAGTGGCTGACATCGAAGCAAAACATTTTGCGGAGAATAATAACGTAGAGGTTTGGAAAGAGTGTCTGCATCAGATTGACTACACTACGTTGAGCGCTGATGATACTATCGCCAAAGTGGAGAAGATGGCCAACGCTGTGAACACCTTCGAGGAGAAATTCCCGGGTATCCCCAACGTAGCCGCTATTTGTGTGTATCCCGCTATGGCGGAGCATGTGCGCAAGGCACTGAAAGATCCGAAGTTCCGCATCGCTTGCGTGAGCGGTGGATTCCCTGCTTCCCAGACCTTCCTGGAGGTCAAAGTGGCAGAGACCGCAATGGCCATCAAAGCAGGCGCAACGGAGATAGATATTGTATTGAGCGTCGGTAAGTTCCTGGAAGGCAACTATCAGGAGTGCTTCGACGAGATCAGCGAACTCAAAGCCGTGTGCGGCGACAAGCACCTCAAAGTGATTCTCGAGACGGGTATGCTCAATACGGCAGAGAACATCTGGAAAGCATCCATCCTCTCTATGGCGGCAGGTTGCGACTTCATCAAGGCCTCTACCGGTAAGATCGCTGTGAATGCTACTCCGGAGGCTACGTTCGTGATGTGCCACGCCATCAAGGCATGGAAAGAGAAAGCAGGCATCAAGATGGGTTACAAGCCAGCAGGTGGCGTATCGACCACCGATGAGGCTGTACAGCATTTCACTCTCGTGAAAGAGATCCTCGGCGAAGAATGGCTCAACAACGAGTGGTTCCGCTTCGGTGCTTCCCGCCTCGCTAATAACCTCCTTTCCTCGATTGTAGGTAAAGAAACAAAACATTTCTAAATGAATAAGATTCTTTCAAAAAGATTTTTCTCGGACAATGTAGCGGAGCTCGTAGTGGAAGCTCCGCTCATTGCGCGTAGCCGCAGAGCCGGCCATTTTGTGATTATCCGTGTGGATGCGCAGTCGGAGCGTATTCCATTGACCATCTCGGCGGCGGATATCGAACGCGGTACGATCACGTTAGTGGTGCAACGTATCGGCGTGTCCACCCATAAGCTATTAGCGATGGAGCCGGGCGAGTGTCTGCATGACATCGTTGGCCCGTTAGGACGGGCAACACGCATCGAGAAGTACGGAACAGTTGTATGTGCCTGCGGTGGTGTTGGAGCCGCTCCTATGCTGCCTATCGCTGAGTCCCTGAAGAAAGCCGGCAACAAAGTCATCACTGTGCTGGCGGCACGCAACAAAGACCTGATCATCCTTAAGGATGAGTTGGCACAATGGTCCGACGAAGTAATCGTCATGACGGACGACGGCTCTATGGGCAAGCAAGGCGTGGTGACTGTGGGTGTTGAAGAAGTGATCAACCGCGAGCAAGTGGATAAATGTATCACTATCGGTCCGGCCATCATGATGAAGTTCGTGGCACTGACCACCGCCAAATACAACATCCCGACAGAGGCCTCACTGAACACCATCATGGTCGATGGTACGGGAATGTGCGGTGCCTGCCGTGTGACGGTAGGCGGCAAGACGAAATTTGTCTGTGTGGATGGTCCGGAATTCGATGCGCATGCAGTCGATTGGGACGAGATGCTCTCCCGTATGAAAGCCTTCAAGGCCGAAGAGACCGCTGCGATGGAGGAATATAAGACAGGTAAGCCTACCGCGTCCCTCCCTAAAGGGAAGGAGAAGGCTGTCAGCAATCAGCCCTCAGCAATCAGCTCTGTTCCTCCTTTTGAGGGTAAGCCGAAAGACCGCGTAGCCATCCCCCGCGTACAGATGCCGGAACTGCGTCCCGAAGTACGCGTCAAGTCGCTGCACGAAGAAGTCAACCAGGGTCTGACGTTCGAGCAGGCGATTACGGAAAGTCATCGTTGTCTCAACTGTCCCAAACCTACTTGCGTGCAAGGTTGTCCGGTGAATATCAATATTCCGGGCTTCATCAAGAAACTGGAGACGGGCGATGTGCTCGGTGCTGCGGCAGTCATCAAAGAGAGTTCGTCTCTTCCTGCCGTCTGCGGTCGTGTATGCCCGCAAGAGAAACAATGCGAGAGCCAGTGTATCCATCTCAAGATGGGTCATCCGGCAGTAGCCATCGGCTACCTCGAGCGTTTCTGCGCAGACTATGCGAATGCGCAAGCGCAGTCAAACGCTCCGAAGGAGCAGTTAAACGCGGCTAAGCCGCAGTGTAAGATTGCGGTCGTGGGTTCCGGTCCTGCGGGCCTGACCTTTGCCGGCGATGCCGCCAAGTACGGCTATGAGGTACATGTATTCGAAGCGCTGCATGAGATAGGCGGTGTACTCAAATACGGTATCCCGGAGTTCCGTCTTCCAAACAGCATCGTGGACACGGAGATAGACGGCTTGCGCGCACTCGGTGTGCAGTTCCATACCGACACGATCATCGGAAAGACCATCTCGGTCAAAGAACTTGAGGAGCAGGGCTTCAAGGGTATCTTCGTGGGTTCGGGAGCCGGACTGCCGCGATTCATGAATATACCGGGTGAGAACCTGAACGGTGTGATGAGTTGCAACGAATACCTCACGCGCGTCAACCTCATGGATGCTTCCAATCCTGCAACCGATACTCCGCTGCTCTACGGCAAGAACGTAGCCGTCATCGGTGGCGGTAACACCGCGATGGATGCAGTTCGTACTGCCAAACGTCTGGGAGCAGAGCACGCGATGATCATCTATCGTCGTTCGGAAGACGAGATGCCGGCGCGTATCGAAGAGGTACATCATGCCAAACAAGAAGGCATTGAGTTCATGACGCTGCATAACCCGATTGAGTACCATGCGGATGAGAACGGCCGTGTGAAGGAAGCCGTGCTGCAAGTGATGGAACTCGGCGAACCCGATGAGAGCGGACGTCGCAGTCCTGTTCCTGTAGAAGGAAAGACTGTCACCCTTCCGGTGGACCTCGTGATCGTAGCTGTAGGCGTAAGTCCGAATCCGTTGATTCCGTCCAGTGTCGAAGGACTGGAGATTAGCAAGAAAGGAACCATCGTAGTGAACGACGGCATGCAGTCGGCTATTCCGACGATCTTCGCCGGTGGTGATATCGTTCGCGGAGGTGCAACTGTTATCCTTGCGATGAGTGACGGCCGCAAAGCAGCGGCTGCTATGCATGAGTACTTGGAGAAAGTTTAGAGTTTAGTGTTTAGAGTTTAGAGAAGTCTTCTAATTGATAGTTGATAATTAGCTGAAAAGTGAAAATTCTTCTTTCGCTTATATTATCGATTAACTTTCTGACGAGCCATCCGTTAACCGGACAGGCGAATATGTCCGTGTTGGTGCAGAACCTGAATACGGGCGAGGTGATCGACAGTTATCGCGCAGACAAAGTGGTACCACCGGCATCGGTGATGAAGTTACTGACGACCGGTGCTGCACTGGAGATGTTGGGTCCGGGATATCGGTTCCCTACCATTCTGGAGTACACCGGATTGATAGAGAATGGGGTGTTGCGCGGTGACTTGTTTATTCACGGCAGTTGTGATCCTTCGTTGGGTTGGAAAGGTCGCACGGCGTTTCTCGATAAGTGGGTACAGGCTGTGCAGAAAGCCGGAATCCGTGTGATTGACGGTGCGGTAATAGCGGACATGACGCTCTTGGACGGCGATGCGCAAAATCCCAACTGGCTGTGCGAAGATGCGGGAAACTATTACGCACCCGGAATCTTTGGCCTCAACTACTATGGCAACACCATGAATATTGTGTTGCAGAGCGGCGAACCCGGTAGTGTGGCAAAAGTGATCAAGACCGAACCGGAGGTGGAGGATGTTGTCTTCATCAATCGTATCCGTTGCGATAAGATCCAGTATGACGGTGCGTTTGTGAGTGGTTTGCCCTACAGCCGTGAGCGTTATTTGACCGGTGCGGTGCCTTCCAACTTGGGTACCTTCGGCGTTAAAGGAGACCTGCCGAACCCCGGACTTCTGCTGGCGCGTCATTTCACGGCGCGTCTGCGCGAAGCGGGTGTGACGGTGAAACGCGATGCGACCTTTGAAGCCGATTATAACCCGTTGACGCCTCCTCGGACGGAATTGTATATCCATTATTCGGAACCCCTCTCGGAGATCATCAAAGAGACGAACGTGAACAGCAATAATCTGTTCGCAGAGTCACTGTTCCGCTATCTCGGTACGCGTTATACTTTGCCGGGCACGATTCATAACAGTCAGGATCTGCTGCGTGACTATTGGCGCCGCCGCGGGGTGTCGATTCAGAATGCGATCATCAAAGATGGATGCGGGTTGGCCCCCCAAGATGCCGTCAGCGCACAGACTTTCGTGCAGATGCTGACGATCATGCTTCGTAGTAAGAATGCCGATGCATGGTTGGCTTCTCTGCCGGTGAGCGGGCAAAGCGGCACCTTGAAAAGTCTTTGTCCGAAGACGGAATTGGAAGGGCGTATTCATGCCAAAAGCGGAACGATCGCCGGTACAAAGAACTTCGCGGGATATATTGACATGCCGAACGGAGATACATGGGTGTTCGCCATCCTTATCAATTCGGCACCTGGCAAAGCGAAGAATATACAGACGGTAATTCAGCAATACCTGTTGGATGTATATCAGCAGCACAAATAGTACAAACTCCTTGCTGAAGGAGCTGCTGGCGAAAGGCGAATGGCCGCAAGGAGAGCGTTTCCTGTATGCCGGATATCAGACGGCGGGGCGCGGCCAGACTGGAAACGGATGGGAGAGTGAAGAGGGGAAGAACCTGTTGTGCTCGATAGTGTTGCCGCCGAGGCAGAACCTCTTTGAATTGAATGTGGTTGTTGCCGTCGCGGTGCGCCGCTTGTTAGGAGAGGAGTTTGCCATCAAATGGCCGAACGACATCTATTGGAAAGATAAGAAAGTCGCCGGAATACTGATAGAGAATGCCATGATAGGCAACGAACTGAAGTATTCGATCGCGGGAATAGGACTGAACGTGAACCAGACGGAGTGGAAAAGCGATGCTCCGAACCCTGTTTCGCTACAGCAGATCACGGGCAAGACATATTCGATAGACGAATTGATGCGGTGTTTGGATGCCGAAGTGCAAAAAGCGTTACAGGAGGATATCTGGGAGGAATATAAGACTCATTTATATAGAAAAGAAGGCCTTTGGCCATTCGTGGAAAGAGAAGTGAGTGTCGCGCCGACGATGAATGCGGACAAGGAGACAGAGGGTAGGTTTATGGCGCGGATTCAAGATGTCTTGCCGACGGGCGAGATCGTGTTATTGGACGAAAACAACAAACAACGAGTATATCATTTTAAACAAATACGATACGTAGTATGAAAAGTATTATCATTACCGGCGGAGCCGGATTTATCGGAAGTCATGTAGTGCGGCTGTTTGTGAATAAATATCCGGACTATCGTATCATCAATCTGGATAAGTTGACGTACGCAGGTAACTTAGTGAACCTCAAAGATATCGAGGACAAGCCGAACTATCGTTTCGTGCGCGCAGATATCTGCGATTTCGATACCATCTATGCGCTGATGCAGGAGGAACATGTCACCGGTATAATCCACCTCGCAGCAGAGAGCCATGTGGATCGTTCGATCAAAGATCCGTTCACTTTCGCCCGTACGAACGTCATGGGCACGCTTTCGCTCTTACAGGCTGCGAAACTATACTGGGAGTCCCTGCCGGAGAAATATGAAGGCAAACGTTTCTATCACATCTCAACAGACGAGGTGTATGGTGCATTGGAACTGGAGCATCCCGAAATTCTCTTTACGGAAGAGACGAAGTATAACCCGCATTCACCTTATTCGGCATCGAAAGCATCGAGTGATCATTTCGTGCGCGCCTTCCATGATACGTACGGCATGCCGACGATCGTGACGAACTGCTCGAACAACTACGGCCCGTACCAGTTCCCCGAGAAGTTAATCCCGCTGTTCATCAATAATATCCGTCATCGCAAACCCCTTCCGGTATATGGCAAGGGAGAGAATATCCGCGATTGGTTGTTCGTGGAGGATCACGCGCGCGCGATCGATATTATATATCATAAAGGTGTAATCGCAGAGACGTATAACATCGGCGGATTCAATGAATGGAAGAATATCGATATCATCAAGACGGTGATCAAGACAGTTGACCGGTTGTTAGGTCGTCCCGAAGGAGCAGATATGGACCTCATCACGTTTGTCACTGATCGTGCAGGACATGACTTGCGTTATGCTATTGACAGCCGTAAGTTACAACGCGAGTTAGGATGGGAGCCCAGCTTGCAGTTCGAGGAAGGAATAGAACGTACCGTACGTTGGTACCTCGACAATCAAGAGTGGCTTGATAATATTACCTCCGGTGATTACGAGAAATACTACGAAGACATGTACAAAAACCGCTGATTATGAATATCCGACGAATCAGAATCCGAATGCCTAAATGGCAGGCGATTCGCAGCGCCAATTGGGCAAAGGAGTTATTGATGACTTTTGCCGGAGCAACGTTGTCCATTATCCTGACGTTCGGCACCGCGCATGTCC
>CADBVL010000048.1 GCA_902798015.1 uncultured Bacteroidales bacterium | reverse complement strand
GGCTTTCGGTAGCCTCGTTGGAGTGGGAGCTTCATCGCTTCTTGCGATATACTTAGGCGAGAAAGACTACGATAAAGCGAATCGTGTTTTGGGTAACGTCATTGTGATGAATGTCATCCTCTCGGCGATAGTAATGGCAGTGGGACTCGTATGGTTGGATCCTATCCTTTATGCCTTCGGTGCGAGTGCTGACACGATAGTATATGCGCATGAATACATGGAGATAATCCTGTATGGGAATATCCTTACCCATGTCTATTTTGGCCTGAATGCCATGCTCCGTTCTGCCGGTCATCCGCGCTTCTCAATGACGGCAACAATCGTAGCGGTAGTAGTGAATATTATCCTCGATCCGCTCTTCATTTTCGGTATGGGAATGGGCGTGCGCGGTGCTGCTTTAGCCACCGTTATCAGTCAAGGGGTGGCAGTAGTTTGGCAGTTTACAAAATTCATGAACAAGAACGAATTAGTTCGATTCCATCGGGGAATTTGGCGACTTAACAAAGAGATAACTTTCCGCGCTTTGGCCATTGGAATGTCACCATTCCTATATAATATTGCGCACTGTTTTGTAGTCATCATAATCAATAATCAGTTGAAGAATTTCGGCGGGGACATGGCGATTGCATCGTATGGCGTGATCAACCGTTTGACCTTCGTTTTCGCGATGATGGTGATGGGTCTCAATCAAGGGATGCAACCCATCGCAGGATACAACTATGGTGCTAAAAAATACGCCCGTATGTTAGAATCGTTCTACCTCACTTGTATGTATGCTACCGGCGTGATGGGTGTCGTATTTTTGTTGGGAGAGTGTTGTCCTGAAGTCATGACACGCATGTTTACGCATGACCCTGAGCTTGTCGCGCAAACCATCAAGCCTATGCGCATTATTTGTTCTACGATGCTGATCATCGGTTTCCAGATGGTAACAGGAAACCTTTTTACCTCCATAGGCAGAGCCGGTAAGGCTATTTTCCTGAGTCTTACGCGCCAAGTACTTTATTTGATTCCATTGGTAATCTGGATGCCGATGCTTTTTGCTGAACCCATTGACGGTGTTTGGTGGGCTATTCCGGCAAGCGACACCCTGTCAGCCATAACGGCAATTATCATTCTTCTTCGCTCCCGCCGTAGTCTGCATATGAAAAAGGATGAACTTTTATAGCAAGACGGAAAGCAGGCAAATTGCACTTTTTTTACAAAAAAGTACGGAAATATTTGCACAATTCAAAAAAAAGCAGTAATTTTGCACGCTTTTTTCGCTGAAAAAGACTAGAAGACTAGCACGCTAGTTAACTAGATATAGTATTAACAATTTAAATCAAAGGTTTTACTACAATGGTAAATCATTATGAAACAGCCTTCGTTTTAACTCCCGTTTTGTCTGAACCGCAGACGAAGGAGGCTGTAGAAAAATTCGAGAATCTTCTCACGCAGAATGGCGGTACCATTTTGAACCGTGAGGAGTGGGGTTTGAAGCAATTGGCTTATCCCATCCAAGGTAAAAATTCGGGTTTCTATTTCATCCTTCAGTTTGATGCAGAGCCCGCAGTAATCGCTACCCTCGAGACCGAGTTCCGTCGTGATGAGCGTGTTATCCGCTTCCTGACAACGCGTCTTGACAAGTACGCATTCGAGTACGCTGAGAAGCGTCGTAACAACTTTAAAAAAGAGGAGGCTTAATCATGGCACAGAATGACGAAATTCGCTATCTGACTCCGCAAGGATCGGATCAGAAGAAGAAAAAGTACTGCCGTTTCAAAAAGAGCGGAATTAAGTACATCGATTACAAAGATCCTGAGTTCCTGAAGAAGTTTCTGAACGAGCAAGGCAAGATTTTGCCGCGTCGTATCACCGGTACCTCTTTGAAGTTCCAACGCAAAGTAGCTCAGGCCGTTAAGAAAGCACGCCACTTGGCATTGCTGCCTTATGTAACGGACATGATGAAGTAATTAACCCTTAAAGTAGAAAGGAAAGAACATGGAAGTAATTCTTATTCAAGACCTGGCTAATCTGGGTTTCAAAAACGACATCGTAAAAGTACGTGACGGCTACGGACGTAACTACTTGCTGCCTCAGAAGATTGCTATCATTGCCAATGAGAGCAACCGCAAGCAGTTGGCAGAGAACCTCAAGCAACAGGCTCACAAAGCAGCAAAATTGCTGGCTGATGCTCAGGCATTAGAGGCAAAACTGGCTGAGACAGTAATCGAACTCAAGGTGAAAGCAAACGAAGACGGCAAGATCTTCGGAACGGTTACCACCGCTGCTATTTCTCAAGCTCTCGCAGCTAACGAGATCAACATCGACAAGAAGGTCATCACGATCGCAGAGCCGATTAAGCAACTCGGTGAGTACACTGCACAAGCCCGTCTCCACCGTGAGGTAAAAGCTGACATCAAGCTGAATGTAGTAGCTGAGTAACGTAAAGTTTAAAGTTTAATGTTTAAAGTTTAAAGGAAAAGACTTATGAAAAAAGGAATTCATCCTGATAACTACCGTGTAGTAGTTTTCAAAGATATGTCTGACGGTACTCAGTTCTTCAGCCGCTCTACGGCAGCTACGAAGGACACGATCGAAATCGACGGCGTTCAGTATCCTCTGATCAAGCTTGAAATCTCGAACACGAGTCACCCGTTCTATACCGGCAAATCGAAGCTGGTGGACACCGCTGGTCGCGTGGAGCGCATGCTTGCCCCTTGTTGTTTTTTATCAGATTATTTTAAAGAAAACTCAGATATTATGGAAAACGCACATCTTTGGCGAGTTTTATGCCGCAACTTACTTCTCTCAATTGCAATGTTTGCAGTCATCTTCGGGCTTTTATGGATAGCGGAGCAGTTCATCTTTGCCCCCGGAACACTGCTTAAATGGACGGACGCTGCCTGGTGCGTGGGAATACCCGCATCCATCATCGGTGTTTCGTATATCCTCACTATCCGTGACCCGCAGAACTTCACCGGATTTTTCGCCGGCATAGTAATGACTGCTTTGCTCGGTGTACAATTCACGCTGCAGAAGAGTTATGACAGTACCTTCCTTTATTTCTTCGTGTTTATTCCATTCCAGATGATGAGTATCTACAAATGGAGCAGGAAGAAAGATGACGGGGGTGCCAGTTTTGAACCAAAATTCCTGGATGTTCCGCGTTTCTGGTTATCGATATTCATTGGCTTGGCAGTAACGGCCGGAGACTATTTCATCCAGACGGTAGTATTCCAACATAACGGATTCGGAGACAATGTCATCGTGAAGTTATGCAACGGATTGATGATCTCGTCCTCATTCCTGGCGAACTATTGGTTGATTTACCGCAAAAACGACTCATGGCTGTATTGGTTCATCTATAGTGTAGCAGGAATCATACTGTTTATATATCTCGGAAATATCTTCTCTCTGGTGCTCTTCTGTTTCTTCCTTGTCATCAACTCGATGGCTGGTATCGCATGGATCAAAAATACAAAACCGGAGTATTATTTCTGGGCCGCTCCAATACTTGGTAAAAAGAAATGATTAAACGTAAAGCAGATACAGTTTTAAAAGTGAGCGAACCCGCTCAGTTGATGGATTTCCTCATCGCTAAGATGGGAGGCATGGCGCGCTCTTCTGTCAAGCAGTTACTTGGTCAGCGGCGTGTCAAAGTAGGAAACGCAATCCAGACGCGTCATGACTTCGCGCTCAAGGCGGGTGATGTAGTGACGGTCAGTTCCGGTCGCGGGAATAGTCAGTTGACCCATCCAAAGTTGAAGATTGTCTATGAGGACGACGACTTGATCGTCGTGAACAAGCAACCTGGTTTGCTGACCGTAGCGGCTACACCGGGAAGCAGCGAGACGACAGTGATGTCTATTCTGCGCGCGTACGTGAAAAGACAGAACGCGCGCGCGGGCATATACGTTGTGCATCGACTCGATCGCGAGACATCGGGACTGCTCGTCTTCGCGCGCTCGGAAGAGTTGCAGCATTATATGCGTCAGTACTGGCGTGAACTCGTCACCAATCGAACATATATAGCTCTCGCAGAAGGCGTGTTAGAACCCCGCGAAGGGAAGATCACAACGTGGCTTACCGAAGACAAACGCAATGCCGTAGTGTATTCTTCGCCCGTAGATGACGGAGGTGACATCGCCATTACAAATTATAAGGTATTGCGTTGCTCAGATGACGGGAAGTATTCCCTTGTGGAACTCCACCTGGAGACAGGTCGCACCAACCAGATACGTGTACATCTGGCTTCCAAGGGTTGTCCTGTTGTCGGCGATCGCAAGTACGGCCACGGCAACGAATCCAGTCCCATAGACCGGCTCTGTCTGCATGCGAAAGTGCTGGAGTTTATCCATCCCGTGACGGAGAAGAAGGTGCGCTTCGAGAGCCCCGTTCCCAAAGAGTTCAACCGAGTATTACAATAATATAACCATTATGCGCAACTTCCTTTCTTTATCTGTTCTGTCAGCGTTGCTTCTTTTCCCTTCCCTTCAGGGAGAGGATGGGGGTAGGCTTTTTTCTGCTCCTCGTCGCGTACATACTATCGGAGATAGTACGATGTCCGAGTATAAACCTGCTGCAACGCCAAAACGCGGGTGGGGAATGTATTTACAGGCATTCTTTAACGCCGACTCTGTCGAAGTGAATAATAGAGGCAAATCCGGTGCCAGCACCCGCACGTTCTACGAGACAGAGAACTTATGGCCGTCCGTCAAGAAACAGTTCCGCTCGGGCGACTACCTCATTATTCAGTTCGCCCATAATGATGAGAAATGCAAAGGCGCTGATGTGTATGCGGAGAATGCGCGTCTACGTGCGGAAGGCAAAGATACGCTGACCGATATGCGCGGAACGGAGCCCAACACAACCTACAAGCATTTCCTGTACCAATTTATCAACGAAGCCCGTGAATACGGTGTGACGCCGATTCTTATGTCGCCTATATGCCGTGCTTATTTCAAGGACGGTAAGATTAACGAGGAAGGACGACATGATTTAAGCAAAGAGGGGCTTGATAAGAACTACGTTCGCTGTATGCGCGAAGTGGCGGCAGATATGTGGGTGCCGTTTTTGGATATGACCGCAGCCAGCCAGGATTTGCTGGAACGGCAAGGCAAAGAATTCTGCATGGCGCATTATTTCAATTGCGGCGACAAGACGCACACAGGTGCCGAAGGTGGAATGGCGATGGCTGCTTTGGCCTATAACCTCATAGCGCAGGAACCGATGTTACAGGAAATGCAGTCATGGCTGGCAGCGCCGGATAAGGAAATGCTCGCAGCTTATGCACAAAACATTGAAGAGAAAGGGAAACAGGCGGCTTTCGACGCTAAAGGTACTCCATTTAGCGAGCAATTGATCATTAGCCAGTTACAAAATATTGAACACGCAACAGGCGGTTTTGTGCCTGTGGGAGGCTCTTGGCCTGCCGGAGAAATCGATGAAGTAGCGAACCGATACATTGAATATACGATTGCTGCGGAGAAGAAGAAAGGACTGGTAGTGGAGACGATTACATTACCTGTCAAAGCCAAAGGCGGCGCGGGTATGAATATCCATATTAACTATGGCTTCGGTGACTCGTTTAAGGGCGTGACCACTATTTACGAAAATACTGCCTTACCGAAATGCAAGAAGATAATAGTCCGCTTGACTCAGCCGATCTTGGTTCCTGCCGGTGAGACGCTCCATTTACGTGTTCTGCCGTGGTATGATTCCAACGGACGTCCGCAGAAAGGCAAGAAATTGGAAATCGGAGAACTGAAAGTAACCGGGAAGCGACTGAACTAAGACGTCCGTAATGCGAACGAGAAAGACTGCAAAAAACAATTAAAGCCACCCGAAAGGATGGCTTTAATTTGCTTTTAGCTATCAGCTGTCTGTTATCAGCTTAGTAGCTTGTACGCTGTGTAGCAGCGTAACTGATCTTCAGTGCGTAAGCACGACGGAGTTCCTGTTTGATGTCAGCGATGACACCCATACGGGTCTCTTTGTCTGCTTTGATAGACACGGTCATCAAACCCTGTTCGCTCTCTTTCATTGACGAACGCTCATTGACGATATACTCGCCAATCTCTTTCGTCTCTGCGAAAGCGTCATCGAGTTGGATACGTGTTTCAGCACCATACTGCTTGCGGAACTCTGCCGTAGGCGTACCTACGTAGATATAGCGCACGAGCGATTTCTTCTCCAGCTTTGTGAGCTCAGTAGCCTGCGGGTTCTTGAATTGAACCTTATAGCTAACCTCCTTCATAGACGTAACAGACATGAAGAAGAACAGCAGCATGAAGATAATATCCGGAAGTGACGACGTGTTCAACGCCGGCATTTCACGCTTCTCATTTCTACGAATCTTTGCCATGTTAGTTACCGTAATTTTTAGGTTCAGCCTCCGAGATCTTCTGAGGATAGATTTTTTGGATCTGTTTCTGTTGATCCTCTTCTAACTCGTTGTAAGCTTTATGGAAATACTTCTGCGCGCACTCTTCACGCAATTCATTATATGCCGCTACGAGTTCATTCTGCACATCCAGATATGCCTGATACTGGGTATCCACATCATTCTGGACGGAGATGACGTGATCCTTGGTGTATTTTACTACGCCGAACGGAGCACCGAAATCCTCTTCGAACAATTTCGGATAATAATCCGCGTTGTTCTCGTTTTTGATGAACTCTTTCGCTCTCTCGCGGAGTTGCTTCACATCCATCAACTGGCCTTGCACCATCAGTTGGTTAGCAGAGTTGATCTTCACAACCAACAAGTTGCGCTTGTTGATATCCTTATCCTCTATCTTCTGATCGGGAGGAATAGGCGCAACATCCATAGAGGTGGTCACCAGGAAGAAAATCAGCAACAGGAACGAGATGTCGGCCATGGAGCTGGCGTTAATCTGTGGGATTTTCTTTGCCATGATAAATGTGATTTACTTCAGTTTGCGAGTGTGAATATAACCCCAAATCATCGTACAAATAGTAGCGGTGATCAGGAAATAGCAAGCGTAGATAACTGCGTCTGCCAACTGTGCCCACGCGCCTTCGTTATCCGTACCTTCGTAACCTACGATATGGATTTTCTCCGGACTACCGAGGAACCAGCAGATGAGTGCCAGAGCGATGAAACCGCCGACTACGCCCAGCATGGCGTATGCTTTTCTGCGGTTCGTCTTCCAGTTATTGCAGAACTCTACGATCACTACTGCTAAAGTGATTAGGACTACCAATCCGACAAGGATATAGACCCAGATGAGGAATGCATCGGTGAAACGAGGAATATCCAGGAAATCACCGGCAACCTCCAGACTACCATTGGAGCCGCCGAGGAAGAACAGCGCGATAAACACGATGCCCAGCGCCAGCAGCGACCATAAGGTAATCTTTGGTAACATTTTATAGTTTTTCATATTGCTCAAAAAAGTTTAAAATTAAACATTGGCATTCAGCTATCAGCTTTCAGCCTTCAGCTTGTTTCTTAGCCACGAGGGCACGATAGTTACTTTTTTTGAGCAGCGTCGAACTCAACTACGATATCAAGCAAGCTAATCGAGCTGTCCTCCATCTCGTTAACCAGACCCTCGATGAGGCTGAGGATGTAGTTGTAGAACAACTGAAGAACGATAGCAATAATCAAACCGAGCAATGTGGTCAACAGAGCCACCTTGATACCACCGGCAACAACCGTTGCAGAGATATCACCTACCTGTTGGATTTTATCGAAGGCAGCGATCATACCGATAATCGTACCCAAGAATCCCAGAGACGGAGCGATGGAGATGAAGAGCGAAATCCAGGAGAGGTTCTTCTCGAGCAAGCCGAGCTGAACGCCACCATAGGAAGCAACCGTCTTCTCTACAACGTCAATACCCTCATCGTAGCGGCTCAGACCTTGATAGAAGATCGATGCAACAGGGCCACGTGTGTTGCGGCAAACCTCCAGCGCTTTCTCGATACCACCTTCTTTCAGAGCAGCCTCAATATTAGCGAGCAGCTCCTTGGTGTTGGTCTTGCTAAGCGACAGATAGATAATACGCTCGATACAGAGCGCCAAACCAAATACCAAAGTAACGAGGGTCAGAGCCATGAATCCTGCACCACCTTCGATAAACTTCGTCTTAAGCGTCTTGTGGAGAGCTACAAGACCACCGTCCTCAGCCGGAGCCTCTGCTACTTCCTCAGCTACCGGAGCAGCCTCGTCCACTTGTTCAACAGCAGCCTCTTCAACAGCAGCTGCTTCTTCTTGTGCCATCATCACTGCGCTACCAAAGGTAAGCATTGCCAGCACGGTAAGAGTTGCAAATACTTTTTTCATGAGATAAAATTTTGTTAGTTAGTATTTTTGTTTGTTTATAGTTTCCTCCTATGGAGAGACCTCTTCTCCGGGGATTCGAACTCCGCCTTGCTCCGCAATCCCCCCGAATCCCACAAGCTGCCGTTGGCACCTTGTTCAAAGCTTTTGCATCTATCCGTGTCCGCGATGCAAAATCTTTGCGGAGAGACGGGGATTCGAACCCCGGAAACCCTTTTGGAGTTTACACGCTTTCCAGGCGTGCCTCTTCAACCACTCGAGCATCTCTCCTTGCGCATATTTCTGCGCCGATATAACCACCATAATGGCGGGATTACATCAAATTCGGCTACAAAAGTACTACAAATTATTGATATACGCAAGTTTTTTGACAATTATTTTTTATTTTCCCATATTTTATAGCGATTATTTGCATATATAAAAAAAATATATTACCTTTGCACCCCGATAAAAAACACCAATCTCTATGTTCATCATCGGCATTGCGGGCGGTACCGGCTCGGGTAAAACAACGGTAGTGAGAAAACTCATTGAGCGTCTCTCCAAAGGCGAAGTAGTAGTCATTCCTCAAGACTCGTATTACAAAGACAGCAGCGATGTACCCGTTGCAGAACGTCAGAATATCAACTTCGACCATCCCGATGCATTCGACTGGGAATTGCTTAGCAAGCATATCAAGATGCTTAAGGAAGGAAAACCGATAGAACAACCTATTTATTCCTATATCACGTGTACGCGCTCGGAAGAAACAATCCATATCGAACCGCGCGAAGTGATTGTGGTCGAGGGTATTATGGCGCTCCGCGAGCCACGCATGCGTGAGCAGATGGACCTGAAGATATTTGTGGATGCCGATGCAGACGACCGTTTGATACGCGTTATGAAACGCGATGTTTTGGAACGCGGACGTACGGCAGAACAAGTGATAGAACGTTATCAACGCGTCCTCAAACCGATGCATGAGCAGTTTATCGAACCGTGTAAACGCTATGCCGATGTGATTGTGCCGCAAGGCGGGCATAATAACGCGGCTATCAACATGTTGGCGAAGTTCGTAAAACAGCAACTGCGCGAGAACAAAGACTAAGATACAATTTCAAAGATATTGTTTTTCCAACTCTTTTGGACATATCTCAAAATTGGAACCTTCACTCTTGGTGGAGGTTATGCTATGTTGCCTCTCATACAGCGGGAAGTGGTGGAGCGCAAAGGATGGATAGGTGAAGAGGAATTTCTGAATATGATTGCGCTTGCGCAAGCCGCTCCGGGACTAATAGCGGTTAATTCGGCGATATTTATCGGATGGCGCGTTGGCGGTTGGCGTGGTGTAGCCGGTGCTGTCTTGGGTGCCGTGCTTCCTTCCTTCCTCATCATCCTCGCCATCGCTATGGTCTTTGCGCAATGGAAAGAACAGCCTGCCGTAGAAGCTGTCTTCAAAGGTATACGACCGGCCGTCGTGGCGCTTATTGCTGCGCCGTTAGTGAAAATGGCGCGGGCTGCAAAGATATCGTGGGGCACACTCATAATCCCTATCACTGCCGCGTTGCTTATTTGGCTCGGGCATGTCAACCCTATATGGGTGATTCTTGCCACTATTATCATCACACTGATTGTTGTGGATATCGCAGAAAGGAGGCGGAGATGATTTACATGCAACTCTTTTTCAGTTTCTTCAAGATCGGATTGTTCGGTTTCGGAGGCGGATTGGCAATCCTTTCTCTCATCGAGATGGAGGTAGAGTCGAATGGATGGATGAGCCAGCAGGAATTTGTTGATATAGTGGCTGTTAGTCAAGTGACGCCGGGGCCTATCGGCATCAACTGCGCCACGTATGTGGGCTACACCGCTGCGGGTTTTTGGGGAAGTGTTTTGTCCACTTTCGCTATTGTACTGCCGAGTCTTATTATCATGCTTAGTATATGCAAGGCTTATTTCTGGCTCACGAATCGTTTTCAAGGAAATCCATATTTCGAGCAGACACTGCGCATGCTGCGTTTCACCGTCATCGGACTGGTAGCTTCGGCGGCATTGATACTAATCAAACCCACTACGTTTATTGATACCACCTCGTGGATCATCTTTGTGCTTGTAGCCTTCTTTACCGTTTTGCCGAATATAGTAAAAAACAAGGCGACTGATTTTTTCAGTCACCCGATTTTATTGATTATTCTCTCCGGAATAGCGGGGTATTTCATCTACCGCTAAATCTTTTCCAATCTCGCGTGCGTGAGCAGCAACGTTTTCGTACCTTGGTTGTCGAACTTAATTTCTATCTTGTCATTCTCCGTTACTTCATCGCGATACACGCGAACGACCGTTCCTTCCCCAAACACGCGGTGTGTTACGCGATCGCCTGTTTTCCACGCCGATGAAGCAATCGAACTCGTAGCTCCAGAGACAGGTGCTATTGGTCTTGCCGGAGCAACGGACCTTTCCGGGAAGCGAGTGAAGGTGTTAGTCTGGAATCTGCCAGCGAAGCGGTCTGTACTCTGCTTTCTTATTTCGAAAAAGTGCCGGTCGATATCATTGAGAAAACGGCTAGGACTATTAAATGCTACCTGTCCGTTGCGGAAGCGCTGACGGGCAAAAGATAGGTAACAGCGATCCATGGCACGGGTGATGGCGACATACAACAAACGGCGTTCCTCTTCTATCTCCTGCGGTTTTACGCAGAACTGCGAGGGGAAGAGATTTTCTTCAAGACCTGCGATGAACACCACCGGAAATTCCAGACCTTTGGCAGCATGCACAGTCATCAGTGTTACGCGTTCCGTCGTGTCCTCAAGGTTATCATCTTGGTCAGTTAGCAGACTGACTTCGCTTAGAAAATCCGTGATAGGGGTATAGTCGATGCCTTCGTTCTGCCGTTGTTCCACGAATTCCCGAATGGCATTCAGCAACTCCTGTACGTTCTGCGCGCGGTCTATTCCTTCTTGCGTACGATCTAATGTCAGCGCGGTCTGAACACCGGTTATACGCAGCGTCTGTTCAGCGAATTCGTATGCATCCACTTCTTCGCTTAGAGCCCGCAGTTGGTCCATGAGTACTGCAAACCCCCGTAATTTGGTTTTGGTGGCGGCACTTACATCTAATGCAGTCTCTTCCGGCGCACGCATCACATCGAGGTATGCGCGATGGTGCTCAATGGCATTAGTTGCCACTTTCTTCATGGTCGTATCGCCTATCCCGCGACCAGGGAAACCGATGATGCGAAGCAGCGCTTCGTTATCACGCGGATTGACGGCCAATCGAAAATAACCCAAGGCGTCTTTGATCTCTTTGCGTTGGTAGAAAGAAGTACCGCCGTAGATGCGATAAGGAATGTTATGCTTGCGTAATTCGTTCTCGAAAGCACGAGACTGTGCATTCGTGCGGTACAGGATCGCTATATCGTCATATCCATTTGTGCGATGCGCAAACTGTATCAGTTTGGTTACTCCTTCTGCCTCTGCTCGGTCGTCCATGTATGCTTGCAGCGCCAGAGGAGTGCCTTCTTCTTTTTCCGAATAAACGGTTTTCTCTATTTGGTGTACATTCTTGTGAATGAGAGAGTTGGCTGCATTGACGATATTCTGAGTAGAACGGTAGTTGCGCTCTAATTTGAACAACTTCGCCTGTGGGTATACCTGCCGGAAATTGAGAATATTGCGGATATCCGCTCCGCGGAAGGAATAAATACTCTGTGCATCGTCACCCACCACGCAGATGTTGTTTTGCGGTTCAGCCAGCCGTTTGACAAGCAAAAACTGGATGTAGTTGGTGTCCTGATACTCGTCCACCAACAGATAACGGAATTGCTGTTGGTACTGCCCGCGCACCTCAGGACTGATATCCATCAATCGTAGCATGTTAATCAGCAAATCGTCGAAATCCATCGCATTGGCAGCTTTAAGCCGTGCCTGGTAGAGTTCGTAAATTGTGGCAGTCTCATACATCCGCATTTCGCGATCCTCGCGCAGCAACTGCTGGTTCATGCCATATTGTGCCGGATTGATGCCACAGTTTTTAGCCATAGATATACGACTCAGTACCGCCGCAGGTTTATATACTTTCTCGTCTAATCCACGTTCTTTACATATCGCCTTAAGCACCGATTTCATATCGGTAGTATCGTAAATCGTGAAGTCGTGTGTATAACCCAATAGTTCAGCGTGCGGGCGTATGAGGCGCGTGCAAACACTATGGAATGTGCCCATACATAGGTAGCGCGCGTCAGCAGCGGAAACCAGTTTTGCGATGCGCTCTTTCATCTCCCGAGCTGCCTTGTTGGTAAAAGTGAGCGCCATGATACTACTTGCCGGCACTCCTTGTTGCAGCAGATAAGCGATGCGGTAAGTAAGCACACGGGTCTTGCCTGAACCCGCACCGGCCACAATCAATGAGGGACCTTCGGTGCAGGTTACCGCTTCGCGTTGCGAAGTATTTAATTGATCAAGAAAATCCATAAAAGGGTTTTTATAAGCGGCGAATGGCCGCAAGATGATGGGTGTATGCGCCTTGTTCTGCTGAAAAAATGCCGGTCTCATCGAGTTTTTCCACTTTTACTCTGCCTGAACAATGGATAACCCGATTGTCATCAATAGCAATGCCTACATGGCTAATCTTTCCATCTTCATGATCGAAAAATACAAGGTCACCTGCCTGCACGTCTTTCAATTTCTTAACCTCAAGTCCTTGCCTTACTTGTTCTCCTGCATTGCGAAGTATCGACTTGCCGAAGAGACTCATCACCACTTGTGTGAAACCCGAGCAATCCATGCCTAGGGCATTCTTTCCACCCCATAAATATGGAATATTGATGAAGAACCGGACAGTCTGCAACAAGTTTCCTTGGTTCAGCTCATGCGGAGTAGTAAGTACCATTGACGGGTCGATGCGAAAACCAACTCCCAGAACTTCGAAGCGTCCGTCTTTATAATTCGTCAGTCGTGTGCCGGCAGTCAGAGGTATCGTTTGACCATTATTTTCGCTTACGGCATAGGCCATTGGCATAGCGACCATCGCCGCGTCTTTCAGCGCTGCACGATAACCTTTCTCTTCCTCTGTATTCATCGGAGCAATCATCTTCGCATCTACCCATCCTTCCTGTCCGTCAGATAGCAGTTTGATGCGATTCCATCGAGGAATTTGCTCCAAGATGGTGCATAACTCACCAAAGAGCATCTGGGTGCTTTGTTCAGCACTCTCTCGCGCTTCTGCCCTTACGGGAACAACACTATGTAATGCGATGCTTACCATACCTCTTGCGGATGATCTGATTCTTTTTTCGGGTAATCAATGGAATAATGCAATCCTCGGCTCTCTTTACGTTCTATAGCCTGGCGGGTGATGAGATATCCTACATTAATCATGTTACGCAGTTCGCAAATCTCCTTATCCGCTTTCACACGTTTAAAGAGGTCTTCTGTTTCTTCGTATAGCAGGTCCAAACGTTCCCATGCGCGACGCAAACGTAAATCTGAACGTACGATACCCACATATGTGGACATGATTTGGCCGACTTCTTTTACGTCTTGTGCAATCAATACACGCTCTTCATTACTTAATGTTCCCTCATCATTCCATGCCGGAATTTTCTCGTTGAAATCGTAGTTTTCTATTACGCTGAGGCTGTGTTTTGCAGCGGCATCTGCATAAACTACCGCTTCAATCAGAGAGTTTGATGCCAAACGGTTCCCTCCATGCAAGCCCGTACATGAGCATTCTCCCACAGCATATAACCGATGGATAGAGGATTGACCATCCAAATCCACTTTGATACCTCCGCACATGTAATGTGCACACGGAGCAACAGGGATATATTGCTTCGTGATATCAATGCCGATACTCAGACACTTTGCGTAGATGTTCGGGAAATGATGTTTTGTTTCTTCAGGATCTTTATGCGTAACATCCAGACATACATGGTCGATGGCATGAATCTTCATCTCATTGTCTATTGCGCGAGCAACGATATCGCGCGGAGCGAGACTCAAACGCGGGTCGTATTTCTGCATGAACTCCTCGCCATTAGGCAAACGTAAAATACCTCCGTAGCCGCGCATAGCCTCCGTGATGAGGTACGCTGGATGGGTCTCTTTCGGGTTGAAGAGGCTTGTTGGATGGAACTGCACAAACTCCATATCTTTGACAAGTCCTTTAGCCCGATAAACCATTGCGATACCATCCCCAGTAGCAATCTCCGGATTAGTCGTGGTGGCATAGACGGCTCCCGTACCGCCGGTAGCCATCAGCGTGATCCGACTGAGGTATGTATCAATCTTTTGTGTCTTTGGATTCAAGATATACGCACCATAACATTCAATATCCGGTGTACGGCGTGTTACACGCACACCTAAATGGTGTTGTGTGATAATCTCCACAGCAAAATGGTTTTCTAACACGTCTATGAAAGGGTTGGCACGCACTGCTTCCATTAGCCCGCGTTGTATTTCAGCACCTGTATCATCTGCGTGGTGTAGAATGCGGAACTCCGAGTGCCCGCCTTCGCGGTGCAAGTCAAAAGCACCATCGTCTTTCTTATCGAAGTTAACCCCCCAGTTGACGAGTTCCTCAATGCCTTTCGGCGCATTACGCACCACCTGCTCAACAGCAGCAGGATCACTGAGCCAGTCTCCTGCTACCATTGTATCGTGGATGTGCTTCTCGAAATCATCAACCTTCAGGTTTGTCACAGAAGCAATACCTCCCTGTGCTTTGGCTGTATTAGCCTCCTCTAACGTTGTTTTGCAACACAACGCAATCTTGTATTTCCCTGCTCGCGCCACTTTTAGCGCAAAACTCATACCGGCTACTCCACCACCGATAATAAGAAAATCATACTTACGAGTCATTACTCAATTTATTAACGTGCCTTGCACAAGGCGAAGACACTAAATGTTGCTCCTCTAAATTTTTTCATCGCTTTGAGACAACTGCGCATTGTCTCGCCTGTTGTAATCAGGTCATCAACGACCAGAATATGCTTGTGGTACATCTGCTCAGGATGGTTGACGGAAAAAGCGTCAGCTACGTTTGCCTTGCGTTCTTCCCCGCGCTGCATAGCCTGCTTAGGGGTGTTGCGAGCGCGCGTGACATGTGTCGCATCTACTGGAATTCCCGTCACTTCGCTAATGCCTTTAGCAATATACTCTGCTTGGTTGTAACCTCGTTCACGTAGGCGTTTTGGGTGTAGAGGCATGGGGACAATGGCATCGATTTCATCGAAGAAATCCGCGCACATCATTTCCATTGCTGCATAGCGTCCTAACCAATATCCAATCATCGGTTGGTCGGCGTATTTCATCTTGTGAATAGCCGATTGTATCGGGTGCTCTTTTTCATAGAAGAGAAACGCCGCAGCGTGGTCCAAATGCATCACTCGTTTGGCAGCTGCATTTGAGTGAATATCTCCCCATAACGCCATCTCCGTACTATTCTCTCTCAGAGCGGCTTGTTCCGTGCGGGGCAGCTTAGCTACACACTCGTCGCATAACTGCCCATGCATAGCTTTCTCTCCGACATAACTACCGCAAATCGGACATACCTGAGGGTAGAAAAGGCTAAAGAGTGACACCGTTTTTGAAGATGGCTATCTCGTGATAACCATTTTTCTCGTTATTGGTTTTTGCTCCGTTAGCCACTTCGATCACGAAGTCTGCAAAGCGTTTCGCTACTTTCTCCATAGGCTCGCCTTCAGCGATGACACCGGCGTTGAAGTCAATCCAATTGGGTTTGTTTTTCGCCAAGTTCGAGTTAGTGGAGATTTTCATGGTCGGTACATATGTGCCAAATGGTGTACCACGACCTGTAGTAAACAACACCATGTGGCATCCGCATGAAGCGAGAGCTGTGGAGGCGACGAGGTCGTTACCCGGTGCAGACAGCAGGTTCAATCCTTTTACCTGCAACCGCTCGCCGTATGGCATCACACCGCGTACAAGCGACTTACCACATTTTTGCGTGCATCCCAACGCTTTATCTTCAAGTGTCGAGATACCACCGGCTTTATTACCCGGACTCGGGTTTTCTCCTACCGGCTCACCGTGACTCAGGAAATAATCCTTGAAATCATTGATGAGGCTTACTGTCTGGTCAAAGAGACCTTTGTCCGCGCAACGATCCATGAGTATGGTCTCAGCGCCGAACATCTCCGGGACTTCGGTCAGTACTGTTGTACCGCCTTGTGCCACGAGCCAATCACTCAAACAACCGAGAAGCGGATTAGCAGTAATACCGCTGAAGCCGTCCGAACCGCCGCACTTCAAGCCTACGCGTAGTTCGCTCAAAGGTACTGCCACGCGCTTGTCATGTTGCGTCTTCGTGTATAGCTCACGCAGGATAGGCATACAGTATTCCACTTCGTCTCCTTCGATCTTTTGCGTCACAACAAACTTCACACGATCTTCATCGATTTCTCCGCAGAATTCTTTAAATACATCCGGTTGGTTGTTCTCGCATCCGAGACTTACTACCAGAATAGCACCCGCATTCGGGTGATGAATCATGTCACGCAGGATTTTCTTTGTGTTCTCATGGTCGTCACCCAACTGCGAACAACCATAGTTGTGAGGGAAGGCGAAGATGTTATCCGCTCCCGTCTCTTGACGCAGCCGCTCTGCGCATTTCTGAATGATGCCGTTCACGCAGCCTACTGTTGGAATAATCCACACCTCATTGCGGATTCCCACTTGGCCGTCTTTGCGGCGATAACCCATAAAAGTGCGCTTTTCATCGGGAATATCCAGCACGACATCTTTTGGATGGTACTCGTAAGAAAGCAATCCGGCGAGATTGGTCTTGATGTTGTTCTCGTTCATCCAACTACCGGCTTTCTTTGCTTCGCGTGCGTGGCCGATCGGGAAACCGTACTTGATGACATTCTCTCCTTCGGCTAAGTCTTTGATGGCTATCTTGTGGCCCGCCGGCACATCTTCCAGAACGGTGATCTGCTTGCCGTCCACTTCAATAACCGCGCCTGCGGATTGAGGTTGTATTGCTACAACCACATTATCCGCAGGATTGATTTTTAAGATATTCGTCATATTAGAGTATCGTTTTTACAGTTTCAAGCATACCTTTTGCTTCGATTTCATCGAGGAATCTCACAACGAGATCTGTCAGACCCGGGATCTTGTTGAGGTCCTCTTTGGACTCTTTCCAGATGATGTCGGTAGCGCCGAGCACGCCTTCTGCCACCTTGCGGTGATCACCGCTTGCCCAGAGTTCCTTCAGCAGATCCATGATCTCCTGTGCATCGTTCGGCTGGATAGGAGCACCATCTGCACGAACACCGCCCTTGTAGTACTCGATGATAGCTGCGAGACCGAGCACGAGTCCCTTCGGCAGTTCGCCCTTGCGCTCCAGATACACCTTCAAGCCCGGCAGGTCGCGTGTCTCGAATTTCGGGAAGGAGTTGAGCATGATCGAGGTCACCTGGTGATCTACGTACGGGTTGTTGAAGCGCTCCAATACGCTCTCGCCGTAAGCCTTCAGCTCGTCCTTCGGCAGGTTCAGCGTCTCGAGGAGTTCATCGAACATCACTTTGTGGATATACTTGCCGAGCACCTCGTGGTTGCAAGCATCGCGAACGATGTTGACGCCAGAGAGATAAGTTACCGGTGAAAGAACGGTATGCGGGCCGTTGAGGAGTGTTACTTTGCGCTCGTGATAGGGTTTCTCGCTCTCGGCGATGAGCACATTCAGACCTGCTTTGTTAGCAGGGAACTCAGCCTCGAGTTCAGCGATACTCATGTTCTCCGGTTTCTCGATTACCCAGAGGTGGAAGATCTCAGCCTGTACAACGAGGTTGTCGTTGTAACCCACTTTCTCCTGGATCTCGGCGATGTCCTTGCGCGGGAAACCCGGAACGATACGGTCAACGAGGGTAGCGCAGACATAGTTGTATTTCTCAAACCAGTCTTTGAATCCCTTGTAGTCAGCGCCGAAATCATCTTTCCAGAGCTCGATGTACTTGCGGATGCAGTCTTTGAGGTGGTGTCCATTGAGGAAGATGAGCTCGCAGGGCATGAAGATAAGACCTTTGGTCGGGTCGCCGTTGAAGGTCTTATAGCGACGGAAGAGCAGTTGCACGAGTTTGCCCGGATAGGAAGAAGCCGGAGCGTCGGTGAACTTGCAGCTGTCATCGAAAGTGATACCTGCCTCGGTCGTGTTGGAGATGACGAAGCGGATTTCCGGCTGCTCAGCGAGCGCCATGAAAGCCCAGTTCTGGGTGTAGGGGTTCAGCGCACGCGAGATGACATCGATACGCTCGAGGCTGTTGACAGCCTTACCGTCCAAACGACCCTGCAGGTTGACATGATACAAGCAGTCCTGACCATTGAGCCACTCCACCATACCTTTGTCAATCGGTTGAACGACAGCTACCGAACCGTTGAAGTTCGTTTTTGCGTTCATGTTCCACACAATCCAGTCCACGAAAGCGCGGAGGAAGTTACCTTCACCAAACTGGATAATTTTCTCGGGAGCAACGCTCTTCGGCGCGGTCCACTTGTTCAATGCTTTTTTTGCCATAGTTTTAAGTATTAAATGAATATATTTTGATTAGTCGATGTTTTCCGCTGCAAAGTTACAACTTTTTTTGCATATATGCAAGAAAAAACAGAAAAAGCGCATTTTTTGTGCGCTTTTTCTTGCTTTGGCTGTTGGCTTTCTTCTTACTTACCCCTTACTTACCCCTTACTTACTATCGGTAATGGTTAACGGATGACGAAGAATATATAAGAACCACTAACGATTTGATGAATGAATAATGAATATTTGCAGTGAGAAAAGTGAGAAATCTGAGAATTCTCAAAAATTTTTACGCAAAGTCGAGAAAAAATGGAGTAAGTGCCGTTTTTTTTTGCACATTTGCAAAATTTGTAGTACCTTTGCATGAAATTTTGAAATCGTTAATTAGAAATCAAAATAGTCAAATCATAAATGAGTTTACAATGTGGAATAGTGGGTTTGCCGAATGTGGGC
>CADBVL010000047.1 GCA_902798015.1 uncultured Bacteroidales bacterium | reverse complement strand
ACATAGTTGTATTTCTCGAACCACTCCTTGAAGCCCTCGTAGTCAGCTCCGAAATCGTCTTTCCACAACTCGATATACTTGCGGATGCAGTCTTTCAGGTGGTGGCCGTTGAGGAAGATCAACTCACAAGGCATGAAGATCAGACCTTTCGTCGGATCGCCGTTGAAAGTCTTGTAGCGGCGGAACAATAACTGAACCAGCTTGCCCGGATACGAACTTGCCGGTGCGTCGCTGAACTTACAGCTGTCATCGAAAGTGATACCTGCCTCGGTGGTGTTGGAGATGACGAAACGGATCTCCGGTTGCTCTGCGAGTGCCATGAACGCCCAGTTCTGCGAGTAGGGGTTGAGCGCGCGGCTGATGACATCGATACGCTCCAGCGAGTTGACTGCCTTGCCGTCCAAGCGACCTTGAAGGTTCACGTGATACAAGCAGTCTTGACCGTTAAGCCACTCTACCATACCTTTCTCAATCGGTTGAACGACTGCCACCGAACCGTTGAAGTTCGTTTTGGCGTTCATGTTCCATACAATCCAATCAACGAAGGCACGAAGGAAGTTACCTTCACCAAACTGAATGATCTTCTCGGGAGCGACGCTCTTCGGCGCGGTCCACTTGTTTAAAGCTTTTTTTGCCATAATGTTTAAGTATTAAATGATTTGATTTGTTATTCGGGTTTAAATGTCGGAAAACCTTAGTCCGATAATTTGCGCTGCAAATTTACAAAAAAAAAATAACATATGCAAGCATATGTCATTCTTTAGAGTCTTTTTTGCTATTTCCGTCAATTTTTCCACATTGCTGATGCGCTTGGGAGTGCTGCCAGCGTCATGCAAAGTTCTTGAAAAAACGCTCAATATAGCAGTCCTACGATCCAATTAACAAAGCGTTTCGGCAGAATGCGGTCGAGAAAACAGAACACAGCATATTGCGTTCCGCCTACGTATTGCGGTGCCGGACAACGGCGGGTAGCGATATGATAGAGGAGCTGCGCCATTCTGCGCGGACTCATGCCGCCTTGCTCGTCTTTTTCCATTGCTGCCACCGCTTTGTGGATGTTGCCGTATGCGTCCATGCCATCTTCAGATTTCTTACGTGCTGCAGTGAAACCTGTGGATACATCGCCCGGCATCAGGACACTGACGTGGATACCGAACGCGCGCACTTCGTTTTGAAGCGCCAATGCTAATGCGTTTATAGCTGCCTTTGAGGCACTATAGAAGCTCTGGTACGGAATACTCAAGACAGCGGCAACACTGCTGGTGAAGATGATGCGACCGGATTTGCGTTCGCGCATATACGGAAGAACTGCCTGAACACTATTGAGGGCACCGAAGAAATTAACCTCCATCTGCCTGTGGGCGTCTTCCGGCGTGGTGAACTCCACGGCACCGCTGATGCCAAACCCGGCATTCGAAATAAAGACATCGACTTGCTCCGCTTGCGCCAATACTTGTTGGATAGCAGCCTTGGTGTCTGCCGGTTTGGTCACGTCGCAAGATATATGCGTCACTTTGTCCGTGGATGTGCCGCTACGGGACCACTCAAAAACCTGCCAACCTTTCTCGGCAAATAACTCTGCCGTCGCTTTACCTATGCCCGACGACCCTCCTGTAATAACAACTGTCTTCATATTATATATACTACTGCATGCAATTCGTGTGCAAAGGTACGGCAAAAAAATGACATACGCAAGAAAATTTGAAAAAATACTTGTTCCGAAGGATAAGAAAAACGCAAAATATTTGCGTATGTCAGGAAAAAGTAGTACTTTTGCAGTCGCAAAAGTTTTTAAAATACAGATATGAGTTTACAATGTGGAATAGTAGGGTTGCCGAATGTAGGCAAGAGTACCCTCTTTAACTGTCTTAGTAACGCGAAAGCGCAGAGCGCTAATTTCCCTTTTTGTACGATCGAGCCGAATGTGGGAGTCATCACAGTCCCTGATGAGCGGTTGATTAAGCTAGGCGAGATTTGTAAACCTGAGCGCGGTGTCATACCTACAACGGTGGAAATAGTTGATATCGCCGGTTTGGTCAAAGGCGCCAGCAAAGGTGAAGGACTGGGCAATAAGTTCCTTGCGAACATCCGTGAAACGGACGCCATCATCCATGTCCTCCGTTGTTTCGATGATGAGAATGTGGTGCATGTTGATGGAACAGTAGATCCAGTGCGTGATAAAGAGATCATTGATGCAGAGTTGCAGTTAAAGGATCTCGAGACCGTAGAGAGCCGGATCCAGAAATGTGAGAAAGCGGCAAAAGCGGGTGGAGACAAGTTCGCAAAACTCCAACTGGAGGTATTGGTTAAGTACCGCGAAGCACTTTCGCAGGGGAAGAACGCGCGTACTGTGGAGTTGGAAAATAAGGATCAAGAAGCAGCGGCGCGAGACCTTTTCCTGCTAACCAACAAACCGGTGATGTACGTATGCAACGTTGATGAAGCTTCGGCGGTGACGGGTAACGCGTATGTAGAGAAGGTGAAGGAGGCTGTGAAGGATGAAGATGCACAAGTGTTGGTGTTAGCGGCGAAGATAGAGAGCGAGATCGCAGAACTGGAGACATACGAAGAACGACAGATGTTCCTTGAAGAGATAGGATTGCAGGAATCCGGCGTGAACCGGCTCATCAAAGCGGCATACGCCCTGCTTAACCTTCGTACGTTCCTTACAGCAGGCAGTGACGAGGTTCGCGCTTGGACCTTCAAGGCGGGCGCAAAAGCGCCGCAGTGCGCAGGAGTGATACACACGGATTTTGAACGCGGATTCATTCGTGCCGAAGTAATCAAATATACCGATTTCATCGCCCTCGGAGGTGAGGCGCAATGCCGTGCCGCAGGAAAGCTGGCTACCGAAGGAAAGGACTACCTCGTTCAAGACGGCGATATTATGCATTTCCTGTTTAATGTATAACGCAATAACGGAATCACGTAATTACGTAATAACGAAAAAACGAACAAATGGATATCATCAATAACTTGTTAGCGTATGGATGGTGGGTTGGTGCAGCGTTCATCGTCATTGGTTTTGTGGCTTTGGTCAAAGGTGCGGATTGGCTGGTGGACGGTGCGTCTGCCATCGCTAAACAATTCGGTATTTCAGATCTCGTGATCGGTTTGACCGTTGTGGCATTCGGAACATCCATGCCGGAGTTTGTTGTGAACATGGTGTCTGTGGTGGAAGGTTCTACTGACCTCGCCATCACCAATGTGTTGGGGTCGAACATCATCAATACCTTCGTCATACTCGGTTTGACGGCATTGGTTTATCCGATTGCCTCGCAGAAACGGAGTCGTGATTTTGATATTCCGATGTCTATCATCGCCGGTGTGTTGGTGTTGATCTTCGTGGCTATCCAGTTGCCGTTCGGCGAAGAGACCCGTGGTATAGGTCGCATCGGCGGTGCTGTGTTACTGCTACTCTTCTGTTATTTCCTCTATAATACCTTCCGTCACGCTAAAGATCATCCAGAGGAAAACGAGTTGGCAAATGAAGAGGTAAAAGTGATTCCGACAAGACGTGCGGTAGCACTCATTCTTGGCGGATTCATCGGACTTTGTGTAGGCGGAGAACTGATTGTGAAGAGCGCGGTGGATATAGCCATGCGCATGGGCGTGAGTGAGGCAATTATCGGTCTGACCATTGTGGCGCTCGGCACCTCGTTGCCGGAACTGGCCACTTCCGTTATTGCCGCAACGAAGCATAACTCTGATATTGCATTAGGCAACGTCTTCGGATCGAATATCTTCAATGTCTTCTTTGTGCTTGCTACTAGTGCTGTGGTGAATCCTTTACCGGCATACGAGGGTATCGAACTGGATGCTGTAATGGCAGCCCTCGGAAGCATCATCGTTTGGATGGCTGTGAAGACTAATAAAGAACGTGCGGTAAAACGCTGGGCAGGAGCATTGCTGCTACTCGTTTATGCGGGATACCTGACCTATCGGCTAATGTCGCTATAAGAAGCGTTTAGATGTGCGCATTGAAGATGCGGCGTTCGTGATCGAAGAACCAGCCCCATTTGTTGAAGTAACGACACATGTTTCGGATATGAATCCGGAGCATGTGTTTATTTTTATAGGAATCGCGTGCGTGCGCATGGACGATGGTCCATTCCGGATAATAGAGCGTCAGATAATTGCGATGAATCGTGCGCGTGAGATCAATATCTTCAGGATACATGAAATAGCGCTCGTCGAACAGTCCCGCTTCTACAGCTGCTTTGGTGCGAAGGAACATGAAACAACCGCTCAGGTACGGAGCGTTGATAGGGCGCGTTAAGTCCATGTCGCGTAATTCGTACCGTTTATTACGGTGCGCTATCAATCTTGCGGGCAAGAAACGACGACCGAAGACATCGAATGGAGAGGGAAGGCGTTTGGCTAAATACTGCTGTGTCCCGTCCGGATATACTACTTTCGGCATCATTAGACCTACTTCCGGGTTAGCAAGCATCCAGTCATGCATCGCATCAATGTCTTCCGCTTTTACACGGATATCACTATTCATCACCAGGTGGAAACTGGTTTTATAGTACGCGCTTTCCCGTAAAGCGATGTTATGCGCCTTGCCGTATCCGAGGTTAGAACCCATATACATATAGCGTAGTTTCTCCGATTTTATCGGGAAATTCTCTTTCTTTTCTTCAGAGTTGTCCAACAAGTATATCTTGCGCAGGTTTTTCACGAGCAGCAGTTCCTGAACCAAAGGAAGCACTTCCTGCTCCCAGTTCGGATGATAGAGTACGATAGAGATATTAAGCATTGCCGTAAACTGTTAATAGTAAATATAGTTGGTCTTTGAGGAAATTTTTCTTAATCCATTGATGAGCCGCTTTGCTGTATCGTGCGCGCAACACGTCGTCTTGTACCAGCGTGTTGATGGCTTCAGCAAATGCATGTGGGTCGATATTTTCCACTACGATACCTGTTTTCCCGTTTTGATTCACCCACATACTACCGGAACCTTCAATGCGGAATGAGACAGCAGGCACTCCGCAGAACAACGCTTCCGTCAGTGCCACGCCGAAAGCCTCGCGGCGATCAATGGACGGAAATGCGAACACGTCCGAGGCGTATAGAAACCGGCGTTTCTCGTCATCGTGCAGTTCTCCGACAAATTGCACTTTGTCGCCATAAGGTGCAGCCAGCTGTTGCCAATAGGCTGTCTGTTCTCCCGTACCGCCAATCACTACTACGCAAGTATCGGATAAATAAGGTACGGATTGAAGCAGGATATCAACCCCTTTGTACGGCACATGACGTCCAAGGAAGAAAACAATCTTCTTTCCCGGGAACTGATCCTTAATCCGTTTAACTGCTTGCTTATCCTCGGGTTGGAATAGCAGTTTGGGTTCATGGACAATATTCGGGAGAATATGAATTTTCTCGGTGAAATTGCGCAAGGGTACAGAATATTCTTTGTATTGAGGGCTGGTAACGAGGATGGCGTCTGCGCGTTGTAGAATTCGTCGCTCCAATGGGCGGTATAGGCGATAAAGAACCTGTTTGCCTAGGATATCCGAATGCCAGTGGATGATCAATCGAATACCGTCCAGAGGTATTAACAACAGAAACAAACCGACAAGCGGGTTGGGGAAATGCACATGAATGATGTCCGGCCGAAAAGAACGAATCTCTTGACGCAAGACATGCAGGTAAGAGAAGGAGATCGGCTGCGAAGAGATTGTGAGTGGTGCATTAATACGTACGACTTCCACTCCGTCTTCCGTTGAACGTATCGTACTTGTATGGGTATGATTGAAACAAACAACACGCTGCTCATATTTTTCCCTCATCTCTATCACGATAGAGCGCGCTATATCTTCCAATCCTCCGTGATACGGAAAGTAATATTTCGATATGTGCAGTATTTTTTTCATGCGTCCAAGAGTTGTCGGATGGTGCGTGCCGAAGTGTCCCATGAGAAGAAACGGCATCGCTGTCGCCCTGTTTGAATCAATTGTTGCCGTAGTGCTTCATCCTGCGTAATGGTGTACATGACAGATTGTATTTCTTCCGTTTTCATCGGGTTAAAATAGCAAGCTGCAGCATCGCAAACCTCATGAAAGACAGGAATATCGGAGGCCAGGACAGGACACTCCTGCGCCATGGCTTCCAATAGCGGGATGCCGAATCCTTCGTACAGCGACGGATTAATATACGCCGTGGCATTACGATAAAGCGAATCCAGTTCATCGGGTTGCATATATCCTAACCATTGTATGCCTTTTGTGTGCGCAAATTTCTCTAATCCGGCATCGGCAAAAGAAGCATCGGTAACACCGGCGATGCGTAAATCAAAACCGGCGTCAGGCATTGTGCTATATGCCTCTATCAGACGTCGGATGTTTTTCCGTGGCATCAGACTACCTACGACTAACAAGTACGGCCGTGTTTCTTTGCGTGGAGCAAGAGCCATTGTTCGCGCGGCATTATATACCACCGTGATTTTGTTATCAGCGATGTGGTAACAACGCATTATTTCGTGTTTCGAGAACTGGCTAACGGTAAGAATATGTTTTGCCCGTTTGGCTGCCCAAGGAGTCATAATGCGGTAGTAGAGCGTGTATAGCCATGAATAGGCACGTGGACGTAGCAAATAAGAAATATCGTGAATAGTCATGATGGTATGGTTGTAACCAATCGGTCCGAGACCGCTCAAGTTCAACAAAGGGAGACCTCTGTAATGGCGATGCATATACCATGGCAAGGTCACTTGTTCCCAGAAATGCGAACCCTTTCCGCCAATTTTCTCCACAGGCAGTTCTTCTATTGCGTACTCAGGTGCGATATTCGACGGCGCAAGAATCACATTGCTCACCCCGATTCGCCGTAAAGCACGACAAATCTCGTATGCGAACCGTTGTACTCCGGTAACGCGTTGTGTTAAGAATCGACCATTGATTACTATCATGATTGTTGTGTTAGTCGGGATAAGATTTCTATATATTGTTTTCCCCAGCGTTTGTCCGGTTCGATATAATTGCCTTCGCTCCATTCATTCCAGGATTTCAGCATCACCAGATCATTCTGTTTGCTATCCGCGATATGCCGAATTGCTTCGGCATGGGCTTTGAATTTCTCCGGTGATGCATGGTTGAGAATGAATGCGCGTGAACCGCTTCGCGGAGAATGATCCCAGTTGGGAAGGAGAGTCGGGATAACCTCTTTACGTCGCATTATCGGTGTAGCAAATGCACGCATGGCGTCGGAGTAATCATAGACGAGTGGTGCTTTACCGCATATATACCGGAAAAGATCCGGTAGATGATGCAAGGCGGATCGTATATCCCGTTTGGCATCACCTAAAGGTACTATATTCACTGCGTCAAAACCTAAGTTCAAAACAGCATTCACTTGTTTGCTGTATGCTGCGTGCCCAACAAGAAAAAGTCCGTTGAAACCGGCGTTTTTTGCCATTTTTTGCCATCGTTCCACCCAGGCTTTCCCCTTCGGGAGGTCCAGCGGACGATAAATTACCATCAGTGGTTTGCCTTGTACGCATATATAGCGTTTGTCGCGCAGAATAGGTAGAATGGTTTCAAAATGCGCTTGGTCATCCTGTTCCGAGTTGGTCTGCTCTATCAACAGCCGGTCTTGTGCGTGTGTGTCGTCGCGCCAAGTCTTCGCATACCAACTTTCATTAGCCCAGGCTATACAAAAGGGAAAGTCAGGTTTGCCGCTTTGCAATACCTGTTGTAGCGGTTGTTCCAATAGTTGTTTGCCCCCGAACCAGTAGTGCCAGTAGCAGAAGCCTTCTATACCTGCCTCGCGGGCGAGTTGTGCCTGTCGTTCCCGGACGATAGGATCAAGCAGGTTATAATAACCCAATTCACCGGGTTCCACGGGTTGCTGATGCCCCGGAAAGAGCGGTTTGGCTGCACGCACGGATTGCCACTCGGTGAAGTCTTTTCCCCACCAAGTATCATTCTCCGGAATGGAGTGGAATTGCGGCAGATAGTAGGCTATTACTCGCATAAAAGGGTGGCTATTTGGTCATCAAACGATTGATTTTGTACTAATTGCAAAGCTTTCTTCTGCCCGGCTTTTGCAATCGACAGGCGGTATTCCTCATCCATGCATAACAGCAATAGTTGCTCCAGTTCTTCCGGCTTGTCGGGTGAGAAGAAAAGGGTCTCTTTCCCTCCTTCGAGCAGTTCTGTCATGTAGGAGCGATTGGTCTGCAGTACGCATACACCGGCTTGCATGGCCTCGAGAACCACCAAGGGCATTGTCTCACGCCACGAAGGAAGCACGAGTATGTCAATATCCCGATAGAACTGCGTTACTTCCGTTGTTTGCGGCAAGATTGTCAGGTCCGGTTCATGCAGATCGGTTATATGTTGGATATAGGTGTAGTCGCGTTTTCCGGTTGCTCCGCAAAGACGCAAACGCGTTTTGGGCTCTTTGGCATGGAGAGAAACGAAGGTTTGCAGCAGTAATGGCAAGTTCTTTCGCTCCTCAAAATGTCCGATGAAACCGATACAAATGCCTTGTTTGGAGAGGCGTTTTTCCTCCGGTTTCGGAGTAATCGGTTTGAGGGGATTGTATATGACCCGGTTTTTTGACAAGTTGAGTTGCAGTGTCTCTTCCCATTCGTTCAATTGGTGCTGTGATATGAATACCAAGGTGTCTGTATAGGTCACCAAGCGTTGGTAGTACTTCGTTAGAGTAAAATGCCACCCGAAGCGTTCGTCAACGGATTCGTGCCAATGCCATATATGCCGTGTATTTGTCCTATGTGCGAGTTCCGCTCCTAAGATGGAAATGCATGTGTTTGAATAAATGGCGGATACCTGTTCCTGCTCAATATACCTTACCAGAGAGTTCATGGCGCCGAGGTTGTAAAGGCGAACAAAATATGTGCGCAGCATGTTGCCACCTGCCGCCCGATAAGGTAAGGGCAGGATTTGTACTCCGTGTAAAGAGTTTAAGGCCTTTTCCAGTCCTTCATCCGGCACAATGGACGGCACTACAACGGTCACACGTGCTTTGCGTGCCACGCAGGCTTTGACAGCCTGTATCATCACCGTCTCAGCTCCATGCGTACTGCGGGAATGCGATATGAAAAGGATATGACTCATTGCCGTTCGTCTCTAAAGAAATGTTTACTCTGTTCCAGTCGTTGCAGTCCTGAACTCGGTCTTGGGTGCAGGGTGTAATCGATGCAGTTCTGGTATGGGTTATATGCTGCGGCTTGCGGTTTTTCCAAGAAGATTGCGCGGGAGAAACAGAAGCAGTATAACCCGATTATGAACAGTCCGGTCAGTCGTTCCAAGAAGAAAGGAAGAAGTTCTAGTAGCATCGGCAGCAAAGCGATGATGCCAATGAAGAAGAACAGCCGCACGCGATTGCTGACTTCAATCAGTTCGTAGCAGTAATAATACAGCACTATGCTAAGGAAGAAGAGATTTAGCATGATTGTGCCGAAGGGCATTGTATCAATCTTTTTCTTAAAGCATAGCACAAAGATACAAATCAGAAGATTTAACATGTATCCTATAGTAATCCCGCGCGCGGTGGCGAACATCGCTTCTTCGGTATATACTTCCGCCTTATGCGCGTAGTTGTCGCCTAACCATCCTGCCACAGTGAGGAAAATCGTTTTGATCCAGGGCACTCCAATAGCCATAAGAATAGCACCTCCAGCAATCACGGCGACATATATCCATGTGGGAATCTTTGTGCGCAGTATAAAATAGAGAGGAATCATCAGAACCGCCACGCGATGGAAAGAACATGCCAATAGGATGATCAGCAGATAGGGAATGATTTTTCGAGGTTTAATGTACTGCAGCGCAAAAAAACAAAGTGCTACAGCCGTTGCTTGGCGGATGTATATCATCTCCAGATTGAAGAATAACAGACCGAAATAGCAGAGCAAACTTACCGCAGGATACTTGGTGTATTTTGGTAATGCGCATGTAATGAGCGTGATATTTATGCATGCCACTACAAAGAACAGATGCTGTACTGTACCTCCGAGTGCTTTGACGGCAGCGCACAGTAGTACAAATCCTTCTTCCACCGGTTGCTGCAGCAGTTCGGACGGTTTGCCGATGAGGCGGCTGAACGAGGGAAACTCCGCAAAGAGTTGTGTATATACATCCCAGTCGCCCCCCGTCTCAAACCTAAGCCCGGCGATGGCAATCAGCAGTAGCGCAGCAATGCCGCTCAACAATTGTGAGCTGAGTTTATCGTGCATCTGTACATTCAGTACCGCTAACACGAAAAGGATAAGGAGGACTATGAGGTAAAACATCTCTCTCTTGTTGCACGCTTTTCTGCGTGCAAAGTTAGTGTTTTTTTTCGATATACACAAAAAAAAAGTCCAAAACTTGCGTTTTGAACTTCTTTTTCGCCAAAATGGAGTGGCTTATGCCTCTGCAGCTTCAGCAGCGGGCTCCTCAGCGGGAGCCTCTTCGCCATTAGCTTCAGCTTCTGCAGCAGCAGCTTCTTTCGCAGCTTCCTGAGCGGCAGCAGCCAACTCAGCAGCAGCGGCAGCGCGCTTCTCTGCGATAGCAGCAGCTTTTGCTTTGTTGGTCTCCACCTCTTGAGCGAGGAGAGCCTTTGCAGCAGCAGCTTTCTTGTCAGCTTCAGCAGCGCTGATCTTACCATTCTTAGCATCTTTTTGAGCTTTCCAAGCGTCGAAACGCTTCTGAGCCTCTTCTTGGCTAAATGCGCCTTTTGCGACACCACCGTTGAGGTGCTTCATCAGCAATACGCCCTCGTTGGAGAGGATGGTACGTACGGTGTCAGTCGGTTGTGCACCTACGCCTACCCAGTACAGAGCGCGATCGAAATTGAGGATCACAGCTGCGGGGTTGGTGTTCGGGTTGAACGAACCGATACGTTCGACGTCACGCGGCGAGCGGCTGTCTGCTACTACGATGTGGTAGAAAGCGTAGTCTTTGTGACCATGACGAGCCAAACGAATCTTTGTTGCCATTTAGACTTTTGTTTTGTGGGCTTCGGATTACACGAATCCCTGCCCGGTTAATAATTTAGTTATCTCCTTTTCTGTTGAAAAGCTAAACAGGTGTCGAGCCTCTCAACCGAAAGGGGCTGCAAAATTACTGCTTTTTTTTGAATTGACCAAATAAAACCGATAAAAAATGTATTTTTTACCTCATTTAATGGAAAATGCCAAGTGGAGTGAGCGGGCACAGTCGGCATAACATGCCATTTGTTCGTCCGTCGGCATCGGATGGTTTGCCAGTTCTCCTATGACGCCATGAGGACGGAAACGGAGCAGGCGGACGGGTGCATTTTTCCCGATGAAATCGAATGTTTCTGCGATATGATGCAATATAGTCTCTACATCTACTATGTCCGGCAGGCACACGATGCGAATCTCTGTCAATAGGTCGTGTTTTAGTAACCAGACAAGATTTTGCTTAACGGTTGTGTTATCGTTCGCTCTCGTAAGGCGCTGATATACGTCGGTGTCCCAGGCCTTGACATCCAGCATTACGCCGTCACATACCGCCATCAGTTGTGGAAACCGCTCAAACGGTACAGTGCCGTTGCTGTCGATCAGGCAGCTGAGCGGATGGTTCGTCTCCCGCGCAAGGCTTTTGACGGCTGTAAAGAGAGTTGTCAGGAAATCCGCTTGTAACATACACTCTCCTCCGGAGACAGTGATTCCGCGAATGAAGGGAATACCTTTGCGTACCTCCTCTGTCACTTCCTCTACACTCATCTCGCGTGCTTCGGGATCATGCAGAGCCTGTGTTTCGGGGTTATGGCAATAAAGGCAGCGGATGTTACATCCCTGCAGGAAGACGGCCGTCCGGTTTCCCGGACCGTCCACGGTAGATTGCGGAATTATTTTACGAACGAGTGCCATTATACACCACGCACTTTACGATTGGCCAAATGCGCTGACGCGTATGTGGGAGCACCAAGTTGGGTGGTGTTCTGCAGGACCGTCTGACCCTTGTTCCATTTCTCTATCTCCGAGCGCTTTACCAAATAACCGGTGATACGCACGAGGTCCGAGTCGGAGGCATAGAAGGCGATATATTTCTGTCCGAGAGAGAAGGCGCCTTTGATGATATCGAGTATGGCGGCAGGGTTCTGTTTGCCGGTAATATCGAAAGGCAAGATGTCCGAGCAACCCGTCGGAATATACCGATGAAATCGGGAAGAATGGCGAAGATGATCGTATATTGATTCCGGCTCGTCTCCTACCGGAATACGAATACCGGAAGTAATGCCGTAGTCGGAATCGATGCCCACTTGTGCATGCAGTAACAGCCGATGGTTGGCTATCTCGCAGTAGGGGCATTCATACGCATTCACAAAGGATGTTATGGCATCCATGATCTGTTCTGCCACTTCGTCCGCTTCGCTGTCCGAACCGTATTTCTTACCTTCGGGTGCAAACTTATTGGCCGCTTCGGCGAGTCCTACCAAGCCGAACATCGCTACGAAACGGTCCCGCTCTATGAGACCTTCCTTGGCAAGGAAATGGCTCTCAAAGAAGCCGGATTTCTCCACGATGAACCGGATGCGGGCGGACATGTAATCCGCCATACACTGCATAGCTTCGGGCAGCAGTCGGGTGAGGAACTCCTCTTTGCTTTCCGTCAAGGCAGCCAAGCGGGGTAACACCAAACGCGTAAGGGTATAACTGCCGCCGGCGATAGGCAGGATGTTATAGCACGAAGAGATGCCGTATCGGTCGTACGTCTTGGCGTTAAGCGGATCATTGCAGATAGCAGGGTTCGCTACGCAAAGCGAGGTGTAGATGGCTTGTTCGGCGAAATCATCGGGAGTGATAGCAGGGGTGTACTTCAGCGTGAGGTTGGGTACCGCTTGTTCCAGTTCGCGATCTACATCAAGGATCAAGCGTCCGGCGCGGGTAGCCTCCGGTCCAAGATTAGCATGGCAGAAAGAGTCCGTGATGGTACGGTCGAGGTAGATAAAGAAATTGCGCAGTTTGCGTTTGACCACTTCGTCACTCAGGTCTGTGATAAAGGGCTCGATGAGTTTGTCGAGGTCGCCGAGGAACACCGGATAGGTGGTGATAGAGGGCACGTGCCGGTAGAGTACCTGCAGGAAAGTCAGCAACTCATCGAAGTCCTGCGGTGGGTCAAGTTCCAAGAACTTCACGCCGTTCCGCACAGCTTTCTCGTAGTCCGGCATGATATAGCGCGGACGATAGGGAGCATTGCCTTCGTTGAGGTTACAGATAGCGCCTTTCTCAAAGAAGAAACGGGTGCGTTCGGGCATCGGGATGACGGAGAGAGTGTCTTCCGCAGCGTGCGCGAGAGCGACCACTTTCTGTTCATAACTCAGTTGCTGAGAAGTAACGATGGAATAGATATCTGCCATGATATAGATTGTTTTGCGGGTGCAAAGGTAGTGAAAATTTTGCATGTATGCAAATTTATTTGCGTAATTCAAAAAAAAGTAGTACTTTTGCAGTCGCAAAAGTTGAATGATGCGTATTAAGAACCCGAAAATTGAGGATGAGGTGCTGCATCTGATCGGTGAGACGGCCGATCGGATGGGGCTGGAGTGCTACGTGATAGGCGGCTGGGTGCGGGATCTGTTTCTGCATCGCGAGAGTACAGATATTGACGTAGTGGTGGTAGGTTCCGGCATAGCGCTCGCAGAAGCGGTAGCGAAGAAACTGGGAAAAGAAGCACATCTCTCTGTCTTTAGGACGTACGGAACCGCTCAGGTGAAAAAGAAAGGAATGGAATTGGAGTTTGTAGGTGCACGGAAGGAGAGTTATACGCGAGATAGCCGCAATCCGATAGTAGAGGACGGGACATTACAGGAGGACCAGAATAGACGGGATTTCACGATCAACGCCATGGCGATATGTTTGAATAATGGTGAAGGGGCGAACGGGTTAACGGATGAAAGGTTAAAGGTGAAAGGTGAAAGGGTTCTCCAGTACGGGGAGTTGTTGGATCCGTTTGACGGTATGGGAGACTTGGAGCGTTGCATCATCCGTACGCCCTTGGATCCGGATATCACGTTCAGCGACGACCCGCTGCGAATGATGCGTGCCATCCGTTTTGCGACTCAGTTGGGCTTTAACATTGACGGCGAGACCTTCGATGCCATCGCGCGCAACAAGGAGCGCATAGGTATCATCACCAAGGAACGCATCGCGGAGGAGTTGCACAAGATCATGCTCAGCCGCCGTCCTTCGGAAGGCTGGCTGCTGCTCGATAAGACGGGTTTGCTGCCTCTTATCTTCCCGGAGCTGGCAGCGCTCAAGGGGATAGAAGTGAAGGAAGGACGCGGACATAAGGATGTCTTCTTTCATACGCTGAAGGTGTTGGATAATATCGCGGAGAACACCGATAAGCTCTGGCTACGCTGGGCAGCATTGTTGCATGACATCGGCAAGCCGAAGAGCAAGTCTTGGGATCCGCAGGCGGGCTGGACATTCCGCAATCACAATTATATCGGCGCCAAGATGGTACCGAAGATCTTTGCGAGGATGAAGTTGCCGCTGAACGAGAAGATGGAGTATGTGAAGAAGATGGTGGATCTGCACATGCGTCCGATCAACCTGATAGAAGACACGGTGACGGACAGCGCCGTACGGCGTTTGCTCTTTGAGGCGGGCGACGACATAGACGATCTGATGATTCTTTGCGACGCAGATATCACGAGTCGCAACGAAGAGAAGAAAGCCCGATACCATCAGAACTACCAGTTGGTGCGCCAGAAGATGGTGGAACTGGAGGAGCGCGACCGGATTCGTAATTTCCAACCACCGGTGGACGGCATGGAGATCATGGAACTGTTCCATCTCGAACCCTGTTCGCTCGTAGGAGAACTGAAGAGCGCAATAAAAGATGCGATCCTCGATGGCGTGATACCGAACGACCACGAAGCGGCGAGAGCTTTCCTCATGCAATTGGCACGGGAAAAGGGGTTAGAGGTATGAAGTGAGAAGTTTAGATTATGATAGAAGAAAACACAATAAATTTGAATGCCGTAGAGTACGGCGAAGAGAACATTATCCACTTGGATGACATGGAGCATATCCGGCGTCGTCCGGGTATGTACATCGGTAAATTGGGTGACGGCAGTCATTCCGACGACGGTATCTATGTGCTCATCAAAGAGAGTATAGACAATTCCATTGACGAGTTCCGCATGGGCGAAGGAAAGGTGATCGAGGTGGATGTAGCGGACGGCCGAGTGCGCGTGCGAGACTACGGACGCGGTATCCCATTGGGTAAATTGGTGGAAGTAGTGAGCGTGCTCAATACAGGCGGTAAGTACGACAGCAAAGCTTTCAAGAAATCCGTGGGTCTGAACGGCGTCGGCACGAAAGCCGTGAACGCATTGAGTTCGTTCTTTGCCGTGGAATCTTACCGTGAGGGTAAGATGCGCCGTGCGGAGTTTTCGCAGGGCAAGTTGACCAAAGACAGCGGTATTCTTGACTACACAGGCAACGAGAAACGCGGTACGATCATCGAGTTTGTGCCCGATGACAGCAAAGGTCTTTTCGAGAACTACCATTTCCGCGATGACTATATCGAGGAGTTGCTGCGCAACTATGCGTATCTGAATACCGGCCTGACGCTGGTGTATAACGGCAAGAAATTCTTGTCAAAGAATGGTCTGCTCGACCTGCTGACGGAGAACATGACAGTCAGTCCGCTGTACCCGATTATCCACCTTAAGGGTGATGATATCGAGATTGCCCTGACGCATACCGACCAGAACGGCGATGAGTATTTCTCGTTTGTGAATGGCCAGCATACTATTCAGGGAGGTACCCACCAAGCTGCTTATCGCGAGGCAATCGGTCGCACCATCAAGGAGTTCTTTAACAAGAACCAGGAGTTGGCCGATATCCGAAACGGCGTAGTGGGCGCCATCGCCATCAATGTAGAGGAGCCGGTGTTCGAGAGCCAGACCAAAATCAAGCTCGGCAGCACCAATTGGACAACTACCTGCACAAGACTCCGCAGACCGTGGAGATCATGCTGCAGAAGATTCAGGACTCCGAGAAGGAGCGCAAAGCGATTGCCGGCGTGACGAAGGCGGCGCGCGAACGGGCGAAGAAGAACCTGGTTAATAATCCCAAGCTGCGTGACTGCCAGATCCACCTGAATGACGCCAAGCCGGTGAAGAGTTCGAAAGACTCCGACGACGATTTGCGTTTGGAGAGTTGTATCTTTATCACCGAGGGTCTGTCTGCATCGGGCTCAATCACCAAGAGCCGCGACGTACGCACGCAAGCGGTGTTCTCATTGAGAGGAAAGCCGCTGAACAGTTATGGACTTAGCAAATCCGTGGTATATGAGAACGAGGAGTTCAACTGCCTGCAGTCGGCGCTGAACATTGAGGACGGACTGGATGAGTTGCGCTACAACAAAGTCATTATTGCTACCGATGCCGATGTGGATGGTATGCACATCCGATTGCTGATGCTCACTTTCTTCCTGCAGTTCTTCCCAGATCTGGTGAAGAAAGGGCACGTCTATATCCTGCAGACGCCACTCTTCCGCGTGAAGGACAAGAACCAGACGCTTTACTGCTATTCCGAGGAGGAGCGGCAGAAAGCCATCCATAAGATCAAAAATCCGGAGATCACGCGATTCAAGGGTCTCGGAGAGATTTCACCGGATGAGTTCAAGGGTTTCATCGGTTCGGGCATTCGTTTGGACCAAGTGAACCTGCGCAAGGACGACAACGTGAAAGAACTGCTCGCCTATTATATGGGTAAGAACACCACCGAGCGCCAACAGTTTATCATCGATAACCTTGTTATCGAAGAAGACCGCGTCGATGAAATCGACGATTGATGATTTATGTGGGCACTGATTGCATTTATCATCATGGCGGCGTTGATTCTCACGCTCATCGAGATCAACGAGCGCCGCAAAGCGAAGCGCTTGAAAGCTGAGCAGTCGAAAGAAGAAAGTCAAAAGACCCAAGACGACTGCCCGCCAGAAAAAGCCGAGCAGGGCGACTGCTCGGGTTGCGGTCTGATAGAAGTCTGCGAGAAAGAGGAGAAAAAAACGAGCCGTTAAAGCTCGTTTTTTTAATGCCGTACGGTGACGTGAAAGCAGGATTGTTTGGCTTCGTATTTGACGAAAATTTTCCCTGCTCGCTGGTGATTCAGCAACACTTGTCCCAAGACGAGTTTCAGATTATCCTCGTGCATGTAATCGCGCGTGCGCGTTACCTTATTATATCGCATGTACGCGAGATCGAAGGTGGTGCCGTAGCAATGACAGCTCTGCGTGACGGAATTGATGTTTCCGCTGCGCTGCAGGTATTTGATATCCTCTTGGTTGGAAGCGTAGACGCCACCTTGGTCAGAATCTTTGCCTTTTTGCACATTGAGACTGTAGGCGTCAGAGACTAGTGTATTGTACGTATCCGTAGCAGGGTTGAAATAGGAGAACTTTGCAGCGGGGATATTGAAGCTGCCTGCGCGCCGAGGGATGACCAAATATTCGGCTTTTTTCGTTCCCGTAAGACCTTGAGCGTTGTGGTCGACGGAAGTGGTGATTTTAGGGTCATAAACCTCAAAATCAGGCGGAAATGCTGGAGATGGCATCTGCAAAAGTTCGATATTGCCTTGCCCCGAAACAGCTCCGGAATACTTTGGAAT
>CADBVL010000046.1 GCA_902798015.1 uncultured Bacteroidales bacterium | reverse complement strand
CGGTAGTGACTCCCGTCCGCACATGCAATCACTTTGCGGGAGAAGTTCAGCGCAATGCCGCTCGCCTTGTCCCATACTACTTTGGGCGTATTCACGTTTTCCAGCGCTTCTTTGCTGTCTTTGTCCGTGAATGGACGAACCAGCGTGGCTATCTCTGTGTCGGGCGCATCAAAACACGCCATGAGGGTCTCTATTTGTTCGGGTTGGATGAAGGGCTCATCGCCCTGTATGTTGACAATCACAGTGCTTGTGTCGTTCTGCGCACGCCATGACGGGGTGGTGATTGCTTCGTACGCTTCCAGACAACGGTCTGTGCCGCATTTGTGATCTGTGCGCGTCATCACCACTTTTCCCCCGAATGACTCAACCGCGTCATAGATGCGTTCGTCGTCTGTGGCTACCACCACCGTGTCCAAAGCTTTGCTGGCCTGCTCATACACACGGTGAATCACCGTCCTATTACATATTTCTGCCAGCGGTTTCCCCGGAAAACGGGTCGAACCGTAGCGGGCAGGAATGATTCCAATGTATTTCATATTTATGGGTTTAAATCTCTCCTTTTTCAATCTTCGAGAGCAGGGTCATCGCTCCGTTGATCGTCTTGACATTTGTTATCGTGATGTATCTTCTGCCGGTAGGAATCCCTTTTTTGTCGCGTTCCTCGTTGAGCATGCATCGTTCAGGGCGCGTAGCGGCGTATTGAATCATGTTTCCGAACACTTCCGATTGCCAGTACGCATCTCTGTGTTGTACCAAGTACATCGTCATTCGTTCGCCTTTGAGCAGGATTTTCTCTACACCCAAGCGGCAACATAGCCACCTCAGACGCACGACATCCAGTAGTTCCTCTGCACTTTCCGGCAGCGCTCCGAAGCGGTCGATGAGTCGTTTGCGGAAGTCCAGCAACTGTTCTTCGCTGTGCAAGCTGTCCAATTCCCTGTATAAGGTAATTCGCTCCGAGATATTCTCGATATATTCCATCGGAAAACATACCGGCAAATCCGTCTCCAGTTGGCTGTCTTGGCACCAAAGATGAGCCTCTCCCCGGCCCTCCCCTGAAGGGAAGGGAGTTTGGGTTTGCGCCCCTCCTTCCAGGGAGGGGTTGGGGTAGGCTTCCATCTCCTCTCTCAGCTCCTCTACGGCTTCGTTTAGGATGCGTTGGTAGGTCTCGTAACCGAGGTCGGCTATAAAGCCCGATTGCTCGGAGCCTAACATGTTTCCTGCGCCGCGTATATCGAGGTCCTGCATCGCCAGACTGAATCCTGCGCCTAATTCGGAGAACGTGCTCAGCGCCTCGAGTCGCCGTCTTGCATCTTCGGTCAGTAACTCCTTATCGGGTGCGACGAGGTAGCAATACGCTTTCCGGTTGCTGCGGCCCACACGCCCGCGTAATTGGTGCAGGTCCGCCAATCCGTATTTGTCTGCCGAGAAGATGAGTATAGTGTTCACGTTCGGTATGTCCACGCCCGACTCGATGATGGTCGTTGAGAGCAGAATGTCATAATCGTAGTTGATGAATGCTTCGAGCCGTTCCTCCATCTCTCCTGCCGGCAATTGTCCGTGCGCAACCACAATCCGGGCATCAGGAACCAGTTTATGGATGCGGTGCTCGATGCGTGGTAACATCTCGATGCGGTTGTTGACGATGAACACCTGTCCGTTGCGGGCCATCTCCAACTCAATCGCCTCTTTGATGATGTCCTCGTCATCGATCGTGATCAACTCCGTCTGTACGGGGTAGCGGTTCTGCGGCGGCGTGGTCATCACGCTCAGGTCGCGGGCGCCGAGCAGACTAAACTGCAAGGTTCTCGGAATAGGCGTAGCCGTCAAGGTCAATACATCAATGTTCGTGCGCAGGCTCTTTAACTTCTCTTTCGCCGCAACGCCGAATTTCTGCTCTTCATCGATGATCAGTAATCCGAGATCGTGCCATTTCACGCCTTTGCCGATTAACTTGTGCGTGCCGATGAGAATATCTATCTTTCCTGCTTCGAGGTCCGCCAACAGCGCTTTCGTTTCTTTGTCGCTTTTGAGCCGGCTCAGGTATTCAATACGTACGGGCATGTTCGCCATGCGTTCGCGGAAGGTGTTGTAGTGCTGCAACGCCAAAACGGTTGTCGGAACGAGTACAGCCACTTGTTTGCCGTCTGTCGCTACTTTGAATGCCGCGCGCATCGCCACTTCGGTCTTGCCGAAACCAACGTCGCCGCACACCAGTCGGTCCATCGGCATGGGACTCTCCAGATCGCGTTTTACGTCTGCCGTCGCTTTCGCTTGGTCAGGGGTATCTTCGTAGAGGAACGAGGCCTCCAGCTCGTGTTGCATGTATCCGTCGGGCGAATAGGCGAATCCTTTCTGCTGTTTGCGCGTGGCGTAGAGTCTGATCAAGTCCCGCGCGATGTCTTTCACTTTGTCCTTGGTGCGCTCCTTGAGTCTTTCCCAAGCGCCCGAACCCAGCCGTGCGATGGTCGGTTCACTTCCCTCGCGTCCTTTGTATTTGCTGATACGGTGCAAGTTATGGATGCTCACGAACACATTCGCTCCATCGCGATAGATCAACTTGATCATCTCCTGCGGCTTGCCGTTGACAGGGGTGGTGACCAATCCACCGAATTTCGCAATACCGTGATCGCTGTGCACCACGTAGTCTCCGATCTGCAACTGGTTAATCTCACGCAGGGTGATGATGGCTTTGCCACGCCGTGCGTTCTCGCTGCTCATCGTCACGCGATGGAAGCGTTCGAAGATCTGATGGTCGGTGTAACAGCATATTTTCAGCCCGTGATCCACAAACCCCTCATGCAGCGTGGCGTTGATGCCTGTAAACGAGATGGCGGTATCTTGTGCCTCGAAGATAGCTTTGAGTCGGTCCAATTGCTTCGTTTGCCCGGCTAAGATATAAATTTTATAGCCGTTATCGATGTGCTTGCGCAGGTCTTCCGTCAAGATGTCGAACTGTTTATGGAAGACAGGTTGGGGGATGGTGTCGAACGCGATCTTGCTATGCGTGGCAAATGAACTCTTCTCTGCTATTTCCATCGTGCGTCCCGGTAACCGGTAACCGCTAACCCCTAACCCTTCCAGCTTGAAGTTCACCAATCCGAAGTCATTCGATACCCACACAAACTCGTCGTTCAAGTAATCCCCAATAGTCTGATTGGTGCTGTCTGACTTCTGACTGCCTACGATTTCAGCGCTCTCGACACGTGACTTGGACAATTGGTCTTCGATGTCGAATTCACGAATGCTGTCAATCTCGTCGCCGAAGAAGTCAAACCGGTAAGGAATGTCATGACCGTAACTGTAGATATCGACAATCGAGCCACGTATTGCGTATTGTCCGGGTTGGAACACAAAGTCCACATGTTCAAACCCGAGTTCGGACAGCTGCTTGCCGAGTTCGGATTGCTGTATTTCCTGTCCCACTTTGAGTGTCATGCTGACAGCCGACAGCTCTTCTTTCGCCGGCACGGGTTCTGCGATGGCTTCGGGGTATGTGACTACAATCTGCACTTTGTTTGCGGCGAGCGCAGTCAGGGTCTCCGTGCGGAGTATGGTCGCTGCATCGTCGATAGTGCGTCTGCGTTTCGCGGCAGGGAAGAACATGGTGTCCGCCCCTACGGCTTTCAAATCCGCGTAGAGGTATTGCGCCGTTTCTGCGTTGTCAAAGATCACGAACAGCGGTTTTTGCGAGTGAGCAAGCGCCAGCGCGCGCGTAGAAGCATGCAAACCGCTTAATAACACATGTGCGTCACGGTGCGCCAACTCCTTCCTGACTGCCGCCAGTTCCGGATGTTGCCCAAACAGTATTTTCAAGTCTCCTATATTCACGCGCGCAATAACGCAAACTAAAATCGGCTGCAAAGGTACAAATTATTTTTGACATACACAAGCGCGCACGTATTTTTTACGATTTTTTGCTTTTCATTACGTTGTTCAGACGCGGTGAAAAAAGTCGGAAAGGAATAGATTTTGGAAGTATAATGGCGTGAGGGTTGGGCGACTTTGGGCGGAGGTCCTGTTACGCTTTTCGGTACGACCATTCAGGCCTTCTGCGTGGCTGCTATTCCGGAAGAAACAGCAAAGCTGTTGGCCTTATGGCTGGTGCTTCGCCGCAATCCGCATTTTGATGAACGTTTTGACGGTATTGTTTATGCCGTGTGCGTCGGTTTGGGTTTTGCGGCGATTGAAAACGTGGCTTATGTATTGCAGAGCGGCGAAGGTTGGCTGACAGTGGCCGCGATGCGCGCTTTGCTCGCCGTACCGGGACATTATGCATTTGCCATCATCATGGGGTACTATTACTCCATTTATCACTTTGTGTCCCGTACTCCATCGACTGCGGTGAAGATGCTTCTACTGCCCGTGTTGGCGCATGGCGTGTATGATTCGTTGGCGATGAGTGGTTCAGTAGATCCGCTGGCGGGTGGACTTAGTTTCTTTGTGCTTATCTTTTTCTGTATTAAGTTACAGAAAGCCGCCCGCAAACGCGTGCTTGAACTGGCAAATAAGAATTAAATCAGCACTCAAGTTTTTATACGCCCATTACGAATTTGACGAGGAGCATGACCACCGGAATGGTGATGACGATGACACCGATGAGGTCGATAATCACGCCGGACTTGATCATCTTCGTCAGCGGCACGTATCCCGAGGCATAAACGATAGCGTTCGGTGGTGTCGAGACAGGCATCATAAAGCCGAGAGACGACGAGAGCGCAATACCTATTGCGACCGGTATCGGACTGAAACCAAACGAGAGGGCCGTGCCTATGGCGATAGGCGCAATGAGGTTTGTGGAGGCGGTATGCGAAGTCAGTTCCGAGAGGACGAGGGCCAGGACGCAGAACACGCCTACAAACAGCCACTCCGAAGGACTTCCGCCGAGACTCTCTTTGATACCGTGTCCGATCCATTCCGACAAGCCGGTAGAATACATCAGCGAACCCATTGCAAGGCCACCTCCGAAGAGGAGCAAAGTGCCCCATTCGATGCCTTCGATACCATCCTTCAGACTCAGCGTCATTTTGCCTTTTTTCAGGTCCACGGGCAGGAAGAAGAGCAACAGTCCGCCTACCAACGCTGCGATTGCTTCCGGGAAATGGCTGTTATAGAACGTCATCACTTTGGCGTGCGGTCCCCAAATTAACATCAGAACACTCGGTGCCACCCATAAAATGACGGCTACAAAGAAAGCGATTACGGTATTGATTTGTGCGCGTGTCCAAGGACCTAATGCTTTTTTCTTGTCGCGTATGAACTCTTTTGCGCCCTCAATATGCTTTACATCGGCAGGGAACATGCGCCATAAAACGACGTACGTCAACAGGAAATACAGGACCATCGCCACGATGCCCCAAATCATCCATTGGAAGAAAGTAACCGTCGGAGCCGTCGGAGCCAACTGGTCGAGGAAACCTAACATAATAATGTTAGGAGGCGTTCCGATAGGAGTCATGACACCGCCGATAGAGCAGGCATAGGCGGTCATGAGCATCAGTCCCGTAGCGTATTTGTAGTTGGACAGATCGATGGTTTTTCCATTTGCCGCCATCATCTCGCGTATCGCCTCCAGGAGCCCCAGGGCGATAGGAAACATCATCGCAGCGGTCGCCGTGTTGCTGATCCATCCGGAACATAACATACACGCCAAGCCGATAGCCAGAAAGATGCGTCGCGGCGAGTCCCCGACCCATTTCATCGACATGATGCCGTATGCGATGCGTTTGTCGATACCGTTCGCCATCATTCCTTTCGCCAGCAAAAAACCTCCCATGAAGAGGAAAATCATCGGATTGGCGAATTGCGCGAACGCGTCCTCAACCGGTGCGATACCCAAGAGCACGCAGAGGGTAGGTCCCAAGAGCGAAGTGACAGGAATAGGAATAGGCTCCGTAATCCACCAAATGGCAACCAGACTCATGACGGCTAACAAGTGGTGCGCCGGAACAGAGAGTCCGTCGATGGGCAGAAACCAAATCAACACAGCGCACAGCGGTCCTAATATTGCGCCTGCGGCTTTGCGGATCAAGTCAAATCGTGTGTCTTTCTTCTCCATGATGTTGTCCTAATTTGGCGGCAAAATTACTATAAAAATCGTAAACGTGCAACTTTTTTTATAAAAAAGTGCGAAAATATTTGCATAATTCAAAAAAAAGCAGTACTTTTGCAGCGTGAAATGAACGAGGGGACCCGAAAAGGTTCCCTCGCTCGCGTAAAACTATGGATAAAAATCAACTGAAAGACTGGATTTCGGAGTACCTGAAGGGTACCGAATACGAATTGGTGACGCTGAGCGTTTCGCCGAGTAATGACATCCTCGTGGAGGTGGACCGCCTCGCGGGCGTTGATGTGGATTTCTGCGCGGAGCTGAATCGTTTTCTTGTAGAGAAACTGGATGCCATAGAGCCCGACTACTCGCTCGAAGTGGGAAGTGTGAGTCTGACGGATCCGTTCAAGACCAAGATTCAGTACCTCAAGAACTTAGGTCATGACGTGGAAGTGATGGTGAAGAAGCCTACCCCCAACCCCTCCCTAAAAGGAGGGGAGCAATGGATCAAATATCATGGTCAACTGGTGAGTGTGGATGAAGAGACGTTTAGCGTGGATGTAGAGGAGCGCGTGGCAGTAGAAGGAAAGAAACGCAAAGAGTTGCGTACCACGACCTATACCTGGCGGTACGATGAACCCAAATATGTGAAATATGATTTAAAATTCTAAATAAAAATGGCTACAAAAAACCAAGACACAATCAATTTGATTGACATCTTCTCGGAGTTCAAAGACTTCAAGAGAATTGACAAACAGACCTTCATCAATGTGCTGGAGGACTCTTTCCGCAACGTAATCGCGAAGATGTACGGTACGGACGCAAACTACGATGTAATTATCAACCCGGACAAGGGCGATCTGGAGATCTACCGTAACCGTTTGGTGATGGAAGATGACGATGTGGCAAATCCGGAGACCCAGATCTCGTTGAGCGAGGCGCGTGAGACCGACCCGGAGATTGAGGTGGGTGAGGACTTCACCGACAAAGTGGAAATGCAATCCTTCGGCCGTCGTATGATTCTCAACCTTCGCCAGACCTTGGCATCGAAGATTCTGGAGTTGCAGAAGGAGAACCTCTATCTCAAGTATTCCGATATGATCGGTCAGGTGGTTACCGGCGAACTGTATCAGGTATGGAAGAAAGAGATGCTGCTCCTCGATGAAGAGGGCAATGAGATGTACCTGCCCAAACAGAACCAGATTCCGACCGACTACTACCGCAAGGGTGAGATGGTCCGCGCCGTGGTTATTCAGGTTGACAACAAGAACCAGAACCCGAAGATCATCCTTTCCCGTACGAGTCCGTTGTTCCTGCAGCGTCTCTTTGAGCAGGAGGTACCGGAGGTGAAGGAAGGTCTGATAGCTATCAAGAAGATCGCCCGTATTCCGGGAGAACGTGCCAAAGTGGCTGTTGAGACATTCGATGACCGCATTGACCCGGTAGGTGCTTGCGTGGGTGTGAAAGGTGCGCGTATTCATGGTATCGTTCGCGAGCTGCGCAATGAGAACATCGATGTAATTAACTACACGCAGAATACGAACCTCTATATCCAGCGTGCGTTGGCGCCGGCCAAGATATCCTCGATGGAAATTGACGAAGAGAAGAAGAGTGCGAAAGTATATCTGAAGCCGGAAGAGGTGAGTCTGGCTATCGGCAAGGGCGGCTTCAATATCAAGTTGGCTTCTATGCTTACCGGTTACGAGATCGATGTCTATCGCGAGATGGATGAAGATGATATGGATGATATCTATCTCGATGAGTTCAACGACGAGATCGATCAGTGGATTATCGATGCCCTCAAAGCAGTCGGTTATGACACAGCAAAGGATGTTTTGGGTACCAGCAAAGAGAAACTGCTGGAGCAGACAGACCTCGAGGAGGAGACTATTGATGATGTACTCCGCATCCTCGCTGCCGAATTTGAAAACGACTAACCGGAGAGGCTCCGGAGCCGTACAGCCATGCGGCAGAAATGGATTGTATAACCCTGAAATCGAAATCATATGGCAATAAAGTTAATAAAAGCATGTAAAGAACTGAATATAGGTATGGCTACTCTCACCGCTTGGTGCGAGAAGAACGGTCATGCCATTGAGTCCGACCCGAACGTACGCATCGATGACGACCTCTACCTTCTTCTCGCCAAGGAGTTCAATAAAGATATGGCGGTGAAGATCGAGGCTGATCGTCAAGCGGCGGAGCGCGCGGCAAAAGAAGAAGCTGTGCGTGCTGCTGCCGAGGCGGAGGCCAAAGCCAAAGCAGAAGAAGCAGCGCGTGCTGCAGCCGAAGCTGCGCGCCGTGAGGCCGCACGTGTAGCTGAGCAGAAAGCTGCGGAAGCTGCCGAGGCCGCCAAGAAAGCGGCAGAAGAGGCGGCTAAGAAAGCAGCGCAAGAGCAAGCCTCGGAGACGCGACCCGAGCAACCTGCGCAACCTTCGGAGAAGAAGGAGATTTTCACCCTCGGCAAACCCGAACTGAAGAATGCACCGAAAGTGTTGGGCAAGATTGATCTTGACTCCATCGACACCTCAACGCGCCCTGCGAAGAAGACCAAGGAGCAGAAACGCAAAGAGCGCGAGGAGCGTCAGCAGGCGCAGCAGGCTCAACAACAGGCGGCCGCAGAGAAGCGTAAACGCGAGCGTATAAAGAATAACGCCGCCAAAGTGGATCCCAATGACAAGCGTAACCAAACGGGAAAGAACAACAAGAGTAAGAAAAACCAGCCTCGTGAGGCTACGCAGGAAGAGGTGGAACGCGCTCTGAAAGAGACACTCAGCCGCCTGCAGCAGAAACAGAACAAATCCAACACCTCTAAATATAAGCGCGAGCGCCGCGAGCAGGAACGCGAGAAGCACGAACTCGAGATTATGGAGGCACAGGAGCAATCCAAGGTGCTGAAACTGACTGAGTTTGTGACCGCCAATGACCTTGCCGTCATGATGAATGTGCCGGTTAACAAGATCATCGGAACCTGTATGTCCCTTGGGCTGTTCGTTTCCATCAACCAGCGCCTTGACGCTGAGACGATCAACCTGGTTGCCGAAGAGTTCGGTTTCCAGACGGAGTATGTCGCAGCACACGTGGTAGAAGAGATTAACGCGGACGAAGTTGTCAATGACGAAGATATAGAGCCCCGTTGCCCGATCATCACCGTCATGGGTCACGTCGATCACGGTAAAACTTCTCTTCTGGACCATATCCGTAACGCGAACGTTATCGCCGGAGAGGCCGGAGGTATTACCCAGCACATCGGTGCGTATAATGTCAAACTGAAGAATGGCCAGCATATTACCTTCCTTGATACGCCGGGGCACGCCGCCTTCACCGCGATGCGTGCCCGTGGAGCAAAAGTAACGGATATAGCGATTATCATCATCGCTGCAGATGATGCGGTCATGCCGCAGACTGTCGAGGCCATTAACCACGCGCAGGCTGCCGGTGTACCGATGGTGTTCGCCATCAACAAGGTCGATAAACCCGGAGCGAATCCCGATAAGATTCGTGAACAGTTATCGAATATGAATATCCTTGTAGAGGATTGGGGTGGTAAATACCAGTGCCAGGAGATATCTGCGAAGAAAGGTGATGGCGTCTATGAACTGCTTGAGAAAGTGTTGCTTGAAGCCGAGATGCTGGATCTTAAGGCGAACCCCAAACGCCGTGCGAAAGGTTCTGTTATCGAGTCCTCGCTTGACAAGGGACGCGGTTATGTAGCTACGCTCCTCGTACAAGACGGAACACTTCATATGGGCGATATCGTCCTCGCAGGAACTTTCCACGGACGAATCAAAGCAATGTTCAACGAGCGCGGTCAGAAGATTACCGAGGTGCGTCCGGGAGAACCCTGTTCGATCCTCGGTCTCAACGGAGCACCGCAGGCCGGTGATGAGTTCAATGTCATCCCGACGGAGCAGGAGGCACGCGACATCGCGAACAAACGCGAGCAACTCCAGCGCGAACAGTCTATCCGCACGAAGAAACATGTCGGACTGGAAGAAATCGGCCGCCGTCTGGCTATCGGAGACTTCAAGGAGCTCAATATTATCGTCAAAGCGGACGTGGACGGATCCGTGGAGGCTATCAAGGACTCGCTTATCAAACTCTCCACAGAGAATATCCAAGTCAATGTCATCCATGGCGCTGTCGGTGCTATATCCGATAGCGATGTCATGCTGGCTGCAGCTTCTGACGCCATCATCGTCGGCTTCAACGTACGTCCTACCGGTACAGCGCGCAAGATGGCCGAGACCGAAGAGGTCGATATTCGTATCTACTCCATCATCTACGATGCCATCAACGAGGTGAAGGCCGCTATGGAAGGTCTCCTTGCGCCGGTTGTATTGTGCGTGAAGGCAAGATCAAACGCGGTAACAAGGTGCGCGTCATCCGTGACGGCATTGTAATCAAGACCGCCGAACTGGCTTCACTCAAGCATGTCAAGGATGATATCAAGGAGGCCGGCGTCAATACCGAGTGCGGATTGAGTCTCAAGGCATACGATGACCTCAAGGAAGGCGATATCCTCGAGTCCTTTGAAGAGATCGAAGTAGCGAAGACACTGTAATGTTTAGTGTTTAATGTTTAGAGTTTAGAGAAATGAAAAAGATATTTTTATTAGCCTTAGCGGCGGTAGGTCTCACGAGTTGCTGGACCAGTATTTTCACGGTAGCACCAACGGTAGAACCGGTGGCACCACCCAAGACGGTTTATACGACCACGGTAACCACGCCTACCCCAAAGCACACGACGGTCACCACCGTGACGGTAACGAATTTCAATACTGATCTCTCGTTCTATCTCGACCTCAATGCTGTCGCTGCGGCTTTCGCCGAGGCGCGTAATGTAGCGGAGTTCGAGCAGATACTCAACTCCAGCCGGTATATGATTAACAACCTTGATCTCAACCGCGACGGATGGATTGATTACCTGCGCGTGATTGAGACTCATCGCGGTGTGTATCATACTTTCCTCATTCAGGCTTGTCTGGGTCAGTCGATGTTTCAGGACGTAGCAACGCTCGTTGCGGAGCATCGTCCGAGTGCATTGTATGTGGAGGTGATCGGCGACCGTTGGTTGTACGGACCTAATTATATCGTACGTCCGGTATTCGTCAAGCGTCCGCCTTTATGGACTGTCTTCGGTCGTCCTGCTTATGTCGCTTGGTCCTCACCGTACTATTACGGTTACTGGCCGAGTTATTACCAGAAGCCGAAACCCATTTATCTGAACCACTATCAGGCGTATGTACGTACTTATATGACGAACCATCATTACTGCCATCAATGCGATTATCCGAAGCAGCCGTACTATAGCGGCTACGCTCAGATGACGCAACCGAACTCGCATAATGACTACGCTGTGCGCCATCCGCAGGATGCTTTCGAGCAGCGCGTGACGCAATCCCTCAGCGGCTCGAACGTAAATGTCCGTAATGCCGGCCAACTCCGCGAAGAAACGGAACGTCTGGCCTCCAAGCCTGAGTCAGAGTCCTCGTCACGCACGGCTTCCGGCTCGACCTCGACACGCACGACCTCTGGTTCGGCATCAACGCGTACAAGCTCGACCTCGAGTTCGGCTTCATCGGCTACTACTGGTCGCACCTCTTCGCCGGCGGCGTCCACGTCAACTTCGACGTCAACGTCCACGACTTCGACACGTACATCTTCTTCCACGACTTCGACACGTACATCTTCGGGTTCGTCTTCGACACGTACCGCGGCACCTTCGACAACTGTCGAGAGCCGTGTCAACAAATCGGGAACCACGCGTACCACCATCAAGAGTACGGACGAGAGCGGACGTACTACAACCATCAAACGCGAATCAACTAACAATACCCGTACTGCTGCTCCAGCGGCATCTACGCGCACGTCTTCCGGTTCGTCCTCATCCAGGACATCCTCCGGCTCGACCTCTACACGTACCCCGTCCACTTCTACGGGTAGTAGCACACGTCGATAAGTCATCATGGAAGAAAACGAACTCATATTCAGATGTTTCGCCAGTGGTAGTAGCGGAAACTGCTATTATCTCGGTACGCGTCAACGGGGAATCCTCATTGACGCGGGCATCTCTGCGCGTCAGATACAAAAGTGTCTGCGCGAGATGGGGCTCGATTTTCAGAATATCATGGGTGTGCTCATCACGCACGATCATGCTGATCATATCCGTGCTGTTGGCACACTCGGCGAACGCGTTCATTTGCCGATATATACGACAGCCCTTATTCACGAGGGCATAGACCGCAATTACGGTGTTCGTGAAAAACTGCGCACCAGTCGGCGCTATTTCGAGAAAGGAGTAGAGTGGGAGCTCTTCGGAATGAAGATCAATACGTTTGGTATAGAGCACGACTCTACCGATTGTCTCGGATACAGCATTGACTTCCTTGGTCAGCGTTTCGTACTCATGACCGATTGCGGATCGGTGAACGAAGAGATGGAAGCCTATATCCGAACGGCCAACCACCTTGTCATTGAGGCGAATCATGACGAACATATGCTCCTTAACGGCCCGTATCCTACCTATCTCAAAGAGCGAATCCTCAGTCCGCGCGGACACCAGTCAAACGATGTCTGCGGAGAACTCATCGAGCGCAACTGGCATCCCGATTTGCGTAATGTATGGTTGTGCCATCTCTCGCTTGAGAACAACGACCCGCAGGTGGCTTATGATACCGTAAAATCGTACCTCGATGAGATAGAGATAGAACCCGGAAAAGATATCTTCCTGCAGGCTCTTGAACGCACTTCGCCCAGCCCCATATACATATTAAATAATCAAATCATCAATCAATCGTAAATCATCAATGCAACGCCTTGTCATTATTCCAACGTACAATGAGAAAGAGAATATCGAAGCCATCATCTCGGCAGTCATGAATCTGCCGTTGGACTTCAACGTATTGATCATCGATGATGGTTCGCCGGACGGCACAGCGTCGATCGTCAAAACTCTCATGGCAGGTAAGTACAAAGACCGCCTGTTCCTAGTCGAGCGCGCAGGCAAACAAGGACTTGGAACGGCTTATATTGCCGGCTTCAAATGGGCCATTGAGCATAAAGCCGACTTTGTCTTCGAAATGGATGCAGACTTCAGCCATAACCCGCAAGATCTGCTCAAACTCTATGATGCATGTGCCAATGAAGGGGCAGACCTTGCTATTGGTAGCCGCTACGTCACCGGTGTCAATGTCGTCAATTGGCCGATGGGACGTGTGCTTATGTCTTATTTCGCATCGAAATATGTGCGTACGGTTCTCGGTGTTAATATCCACGACACCACCGCCGGCTTTGTCTGCTATAAGCGTCACTTGCTTGAGACCATCGAACTCGACAAGATACGATTCAAAGGTTATGCCTTCCAAATAGAGATGAAGTTCACTGCTTCCAAATGCGGCGCGAAAATCATCGAAGTTCCTATCATCTTCGTCAACCGTGTACTCGGTACTTCAAAGATGTCAGGTGGAATCTTCTCCGAAGCATTACTCGGTGTTATACGGTTGAAGATCTCATCCTGGTTCCGTAAATATCCCAAGTTATGAATTTAGAACAACAAATATCCTCCCTGGTAAAGGCGGCTGTGAAAGCTCTCTATGACGTGGATGCCGCTGATAACCAAATCCAATTGCAAAAGACGCGTCCTGAATTCGAAGGCAACATCACCCTCGTGGTGTTCCCCTTCGTCAAACTGGCCCGCAAAGCACCCGCACAAGTAGCGGCAGAGATCGGCGAAGAACTTGTCAAGAGTGATATAATCGCCAAGTACAATGCTGTACAGGGCTTTCTCAACCTCGTCATTGACGATGCTTTTTGGATTCAGCAACTCCAAGCTATCAATGCGGATGACCAATACGGCAGGCAGCCTGAACGTCATCAGTTGATGATGGTCGAGTATAGTTCGCCCAATACGAATAAACCTCTGCACTTGGGGCATGTGCGTAATAACCTTTTAGGTTATTCGATTGCGCAGATACAGGAGGCAAACGGTTGGAATGTCGTCAAGACCAATATTGTCAACGACCGTGGCATTCATATCTGCAAATCCATGCTCGCGTGGCTCAAGTACGGTAACGGCGAAACCCCTGAGTCCTCCGGCAAGAAAGGAGACCACTTGATTGGCGATTATTATGTCCGTTTTGATGTCGAGTATAAGAAACAGATAGCGGAACTGACGTCAAAAGGAATGGACGAAGAAACGGCCAAGAAGGAGGCCCCGTTGATGAAAGAGGCACAAGAGATGCTTCGCAAATGGGAAGCAAACGACCCTGAGGTGCGCGGGCTTTGGGCGAAGATGAACGAGTGGGTGTATGCCGGTTTTGATGAGACCTACAAACGTATGGGCGTATCCTTCGATAAGATCTATTACGAATCGAATACCTATCTCGAAGGCAAATCCGAAGTGGAGAAGGGATTGGCATCAGGTCAATTCTATCGTCGCGAAGACGGTTCGGTGTGGGCAGACCTCACTAAGGACGGACTTGATGAGAAACTATTGCTCCGTTCCGACGGCACTTCTGTTTATATGACTCAGGATATTGGTACAGCCAAGCTGCGTTTCCAAGATTTTCCTATTGACAAGATGGTCTATGTAGTGGGTAACGAACAGGAATACCACTTCAAGGTCCTTTCGATACTCCTTGACCGTCTCGGTTTTCCATTCGGCAAAGAACTCGTTCATTTCTCCTACGGCATGGTAGAGCTGCCGAATGGAAAAATGAAGTCCCGCGAAGGAACGGTTGTTGATGCCGATGATTTGATGGATAAGATGATAGAGGATGCACGCGATATCAGTAAGGATAAAGTCAATACGTTGCAGGGCATCACAGAGCAAGAGACTAATGAAATCGCCCGCAAGGTTGGCCTCGGGGCCTTGAAGTACTTCATCCTCAAGGTTGATCCGCGTAAGAACATGCTCTTTAATCCTGCGGAATCCATCGACTTTAACGGGAATACAGGCCCCTTCATTCAATACACCTACGCGCGTATTCAATCGGTGTTGCGGAAAGTTACACTTGCCGAAGACACAATAAACGGCGAAGCCTATACACGTGCCGGAGGCACATTACACCCAAAGGAGTTGGACTTAATCCAGCGCCTTTGCGAATATCCAGCCGCAGTCCGTGCTGCCGGAGAAGAGTTCTCACCCGCGATCATTTGTAACTATGCGTATGCCCTCGCGTGTGAGTTCAACTCGTTCTATCACGACCTGAGTATTCTCAACGAACCCGATGAGCATAAGAAAGCCCTGCGCCTTCTCCTCTCAGCCAATGTCGCGAAGGTGCTACGATCGGCTATGGCGCTCCTTGGTATTGAGATGCCGGAAAGGATGTAATGAAGAAAAATCAGAAATTTGAAGGGATGCAGAAATGCATCTCTTCTTTTGTTACCGGATGTGCAAATCTTATCTCTGCCGCATGCAGCATCATTCGTCCTCCGGATTCCTTACTATCTAACCCATACAGTCTATCTCCCACAATCGGTGCATTCAATCCTTTTGGGTGAGCTGCATGCACGCGTAACTGGTGTGTACGCCCTGTCAGGGGATAGAAATCCACCAATACCGAACCATCGGCTCGGCGGTCGCGAACAGCGTACCGCGTGATAGCCACTTTCCCGTGCTTGGAATCTATCATCTGCCGTGGTCGGTCGTAAGGATTCGGCAAAAGAGGCAACTCAATCATCCCTTCATCCGGCAGTTTTGCTGCATCATGCGGTTTTACCACCGCTTCATACCGTTTCAGAATATCTCTTCTCTGGAAATACGCCTGCAATTCCTTATACACGTCTTCGGTTTTGGCCAAAACCAATAACCCGCTTGTGTCTTGATCCAAACGGTGGACAGCCTTTATACTTTTCACATCGGAAGCCGTAGATTTGAAATAACTCTCCGCGGAGGGTTCTTCGCCCTTTCCCGGAACAGACAACATCCTCGCCGGTTTATTCACTACGACCAGCCATGCATCCTCATAAATCACCTCCGGCTCAAGTTCTGACTTTTTGACGTCTACTCCCTTAACTTCGATTCCTTCCAGCATATGCTTAAGGATAGGACCGCATTTCCCTGAGCATGGCGTATAGAAGCCACCTTCTTGTCGAATATCGGTCTTGGATGGCGCTCCAATCCAGAACTCTGCCAAGGCAATCGGCTCCAGGTCATGCGTGAGTGCATATTGCAGGAGTTTGGGACCACAACATTCTCCTGCACCAGCCGGAGGCATCCGTTCACTTGCAAGCTTTTTCCCGAACCACTCTTCCAGAGGAATGATGGCTTTCTCTTTTTCGAAGATTTCCAGCAGGTTTTTGCGTTCTCCTTTTCCGTTCACGAAGTAGTAACTCGCGAAAAGCAGTTTCTGTAATCGTCTCGACTCTTCTTTGTTGTGTCCAACCGGTTCATCCATCATTTCCACAACAGGCGGAACAAATCCTTCCCTGCGATAACTGCCGTCCAGTTTTGCCGAGAATGCAGCCAAATAACTTGTCTCGCTATCTCCTTTATGCCTCACTATCAATACCCCGAACATTTTTCCGCATCGATGCAACTCACTTTCGGGGTGCATGCGCATATACGCATGTACCTTCTCGCGCACCTCATCAGCAGCCTTTTCCGTTTCCGGACTTGGTGGTAATATATACGGCGACATCATAACGAGCGCAAAGTTAGTATAAATAATTGAAACGTACAAGGATTTTACGGTAAAAATCAAATTTATTTGCATATGTGCAATTTTTGTTGTAATTTTGCACCGCAAAATCTAAATCAACGATGCGTAAGGTTTTTCTTTTAATTACCGTGTCCCTCCTTACCTTGAGCGGATGCCGTCATACCTCGGGTTTCGCTAAGTTAGACGAGTGGACGAACACATGGAAAACCAATCAGCAGACCTATTTCGGCTATCCGGCAAACCAGCAGTCTGCGCTCAAGGACTTCTACGAGTGGTATGTAAGTACAGGCATGGACCGTGTCAACCTCAATAATGCCGGAGACCCCATGACAGACAAGCCATGGAACATGTCCTCCTGTGCCTTTGAACGCGAAGTTATTGAGTTCTTCACACCCTTGTATGGCTTTGATCCTTCCGATGTATGGGGGATTGTTACCCATAGCGGTACGGATGGGAATAATCATGGTATTTATTTCGGTGCGAACGACCTCTATAACCGTACCGGTCAGCGACCTGTCGTTTATGTCTCTGATGAAGCTCATTACTCGAATATGCGTTTGTGTGACCTGCAACATTTGGAGGTCAAACTGATCAAGAGCGATGCGATGGGTCGCATGATACCTGACTCTCTTGAAGCGGCATTGGATATCACTCGCCCTGCTCTCATGGTTTATGCCATGGGGTCGACTTTCAAAGGGGCTATTGACGATATGGAAGCGCTGAATGCGGTTTTGGCGAAGCATCCCGAATTGCCGGGTGTGTACCGCCATGTAGATGCTGCGCTCTTTGGCGGTTATCTGCCTTTTACCAGATATCAGAAGATGGTTAGCAGCAAGGACATGCATTTCGAATCAATTGCCATCAGCGGACACAAGTTCTTTGGCATCGACTCGCCCTCCGGCTTATTCCTCTGCACACGCAGAGTCTATGACAACCAGCAAAATTTCAATGTTACTTACCTGAACGGAAACATGCGCATGATCAATTGTTCACGGGACGCCGTACAACCCCTCAAGTTCTGGTGGCTGATTCAGAAAATCGGATATGATCAATGGGCGCAACAGGCAAATCAGATGATGGAGTGCACGGAGTACCTGCAGCAACAATTGGAAAAGATTGGTTGGCCTTGCTGGCGAAACGAATACAGCAACACGGTCTTTTTCAAGCGCCCGTCACCCGAGATATGCAGCAAATATAACTTGGCATTGGGTTTCGATGCCTTTTTTGGTGGTGAACTGGCGCATGTAGTGGTCATGCAACACGTTACCAAAGACAAGATTGATACATTCATTCATAACCTGAAGTAGGATACTACCTCAACTGACAAAAACGACAAACCATATGAAGACAGAACTTAATGCCTTGATCATGGAGGCAATGAAAAATCATGATTCCGTGCGCACAGAGACCCTGCGCGCCATCAAAAGTGCGTTTCTCAATTGGCAAACCAGCAAAGAGAATGCAGGTAAAGAACTTAGCGAGGCTGATGAGATCCAAATCATCAAAAAGATGGTCAAGCAACGTCAGGAGTCCGTGGAGCAATATATCGCTGCCGGCCGTAAGGAGTTAGCCGACGCGGAGCAGGCACAGATAAACGTCTTGGAGACCTTCCTGCCAAAAGCCGCCTCAGAAGAGGATATCGTCCGTGCTTTCAATCAAGCCAAAGAGGAAAACGGCTGGGAACCCGAAAAGAAGAACATGGGACTCTTCGTCAAAGCCATCAAAGCCGCTCTGCCCAATGCGGACGGCAAGATGGTTGCCCAAGTCGTCCAAAGCCAATTAGCGTAAATTTTTTTAAAAAAGAATAGAGGCACCGGTAAGATGCCTCTATTTTTTTGCCAAAAGCGTTGATTACTCAGCGTCTTTCTCAGCGGTTTTCTTGGTAGCTGCTTTCTTAGCAGGAGCTTTCTTAGCCGGCTTCTCTTCAGCCGGTTTTGCTTCTGCCTCGAGGGAAGCCTTCAATTCAGCAAGTGCGCTCAGGTCACCGAGAGTAGTCTTCTCTACTTTCGGCAGATCGAGAGCGGGCTCTTCTGCCTTAGCGGCTTTCTTTGCTGCCTTTGCCGGAGTCTCTTTGCGCTCCTCCCAAGTGCGGAGGTGCGAAACGAGGATACGCTTAGCATCGCGGTTGAACTCGATAACCTTGAAGCTCAGGGTGTCGCCAACTGCAACCGGGCTCTTGTCTTCCTTCTGGAGATGACGGGTTGTGCAGAATGCCTCCACACCGTCCTCGAGGGAGATAACAGCGCCTTTGTCGGTCAGTTCAACAACCTTACCATCAACGATGGTGTCCACACCGAATTTAGCCTCCAGTTCCTCCCAAGGATTCTCCTCGAGTTGCTTGTGACCGAGACTCAGACGGCGGTTAGCTACGTCGATGTCGAGTACGACAACTTCAATCTGCGCACCAATCTGGGTGAACTCATTCGGATGTTTGATTTTCTTGGTCCAGCTCAGGTCGCTGATGTGAATCAGACCTTCAACGCCTTCCTCAATCTCAACGAAGACACCGAAGTTGGTGAAGTTACGTACCTTTGCAAAGTGGCGCGTGCCTACAGCATACTTGGTCTCAACGTTAGCCCAAGGATCGTCTTTGAGTTGCTTGATACCAAGGCTCATCTTGCGCTCAGCGCGGTCGAGAGTGAGGATAACAGCATCTACCTCGTCGCCAACTTTCAGGAAATCGTTAGCTGAACGGAGGTGCTGGCTCCAGCTCATCTCGGATACGTGAACAAGGCCCTCTACGCCTTCTGCAATCTCAACGAATGCGCCGTAATCAGCCATAACGACAACCTTGCCATGAACCTTGTCTCCTACTTTGAGGTTCGGATCAAGAGCATCCCATGGGTGCGGAGTCAACTGCTTGAGGCCAAGAGCGATACGTTTCTTCTCCTCATCAAAGTCGAGGATAACCACGTTGATCTTCTGGTCGAGTTGCAGCAACTCGTGCGGATCGTTTACGCGGCCCCAGCTGAGGTCGGTAATGTGAATGAGACCGTCCACACCACCGAGGTCGATGAATACACCATAGTTGGTGATGTTCTTAACAGTACCCTCAAGTACCTGACCCTTCTCGAGTTTGCCGACGATCTCAGCCTTTTGAGCCTCGAGTTCAGCCTCGATAAGTGCTTTGTGAGAAACAACGACGTTACGGAACTCAGGGTTCAGTTTGACAATTTTGAACTCCATCGTCTTACCAACGAGGATGTCATAGTCGCGAACCGGCTTCACATCGATCTGGCTGCCCGGCAAGAATGCCTCCATGCCGAGAACGTCAACGATCATGCCGCCTTTCGAACGCCATTTGATGTAACCGGTAACGATTTCACCGCTGTTGTAGGCCTCGTTGACGCGATCCCAAGCGCGAGCAGTGCGAGCCTCTTTGTGAGAGAGCACGAGCTGGCCCTTCTTGTCTTCCTGGCTCTGAATGTAAACTTCTACTTTGTCGCCTACCTTCAAGTCCGGGTTGTAACGGAACTCAGCTGCCGGAACGATACCGTCCGACTTGTAGCCAACGTTAACAACGACTTCGCGTTTGTTGATACTGATGACAGTACCCTCAACGACTTCGTTGTCTTTGATGGCGCTCAGGGTGTCATTATACTTTTGGATTTCTTCTTCGTTTTTGCTGCCTTGTTTTTGTGCTTCATAGGCATCCCAGTCGAAGTTCTGGAGAGAAAGATTTTCTGCCATTGTGGTAGAATGTGTCTGGCTCAGCCGTAGCTTACCAAACGTTAAAAATTAAACATGTTAGCCTTTTTCTTTGCGAAAAAGCGTGCAAAATTACAAAAATATTTTGATATGTGCAAATTTTTTAGTAATTTTGTGCCGAATTTGTGCGAAATGCGAATTAAACAGTAAAAGACTAAATCGTAAATACAATTATGGCTAATTACAAATGGAGTTTTGCGAATGTGGGTGGTGTGACCCGCGTGCGTATTCAGTCGGCGGAGGATATCCGCCATTTGGGTGAATTGGACAAGAAGATGTGGACGGTGCTAAGTTGTCCTACCACTGGTTTGGAAATCAGCAACGATTCGTTGAGTCTTATGGACACGGACGGCGATGGTCAGTTGCGTCTTAAAGAGGTAGTGGCTACGGCTGACTATCTTTGTTCTGCCCTTAAGGACCCGCAGAGCCTGTTCGAGCAGAGTGACAAAATTGCGCTGGATAACATCGTCGACGAGGCAGTCAAAGCAGTTGCGGAGAAAATCGCCGGAGAGAATAAAGAAGTAGCGCTTGCAGACGTGCAGGCTGCCATCGATGCGGTGACTGTGGAAGCACAACCTGTTCCAGAAGCACCGTTAGCGGCGGATGTCATCGCTGCATACAAGGAGAAGCAGGCAGAGTACGCTGCGTATTTCGAGCAAGAGAAATTGCAGAAACTCGGTCTGGCATTGATACCTGAAGACGCTGTAAAACCCGGAATGAAGGAGAAAGACTTCGTGGCTATGGGTGCGAAGATAGCGGAGTGGGAGGCAGCAAAAGGTGCTGTCGAGGCTGCCAATGCAGACGCGCTTGCTGCCGCCAAAGCAGAGTTTGAGCCGCTTCGTAAGTTATTGCTGCTCCATCGCGATTTCTATCGCCTCCTGCGTAACTTTGTGACACTCGAAGACTTCTACGACCTCGATGAGGCTACTATCGCTTCGTTCCAGGCGGGCACCTTGATTATTGACCAGCGCGCATGCCACCTCTGTATCCGAGTGAGCGACATGGGCAAGCATGACGCGCAAGCTCCGTTAAGCGGCATCTACTTGCTGTATTGCAACTGTGTGAACAAGAAAACAGGCAAGACTATGCAGATCGTTGCGGCGATGACGCAAGGCGAGATTAAGAACCTGAATGTCGGTAAGAATGCAATCTTCTATGATAATGACGGACTCGATTACGATGCTACCGTAACAAA
>CADBVL010000045.1 GCA_902798015.1 uncultured Bacteroidales bacterium | reverse complement strand
GGAACTCCGGTAGAAAATCGAAACACACTTGTTTCTCAAAAGCGAGTGCAAAGGTACAGCTTTTTTTTGAACTGACCAAATATTTTTGCATTTTTTTTGCATTTTCTTTGTAACTTGCTGATTATCAATGCCTATTATTTTTGGGTATTTTGGGTGAAATTCGTAAAATTTATGTTTTTCAGCATAAATAGCTCTCTTGCGCACGCTATATATAATATTATAAGGAACGCGCGTGCGCGCGTCGTATATTTGCAGTAATTTCGGCCCTCCCGCGAGCGGGTTCCCTCCGAAATTCCGTTCGCACAGTTGTGCAAACAACTAGACTTTGGGCGAAAAAATTCAAATAAATTTGATTTTTAGACCCAAATTCTTGTATATTCCAAATATTTGTAGTAATTTTGCACGCTATTATGCGTTCGCACGACCGCACACGCATGATAAAATCATATATATAGATTATGCAAAACATACGAAACATAGCCATCATTGCGCACGTTGACCACGGCAAGACGACGCTGGTGGACAAGATGCTTTACACAGCGAATGTAGTAAGCCGTCAGCAATCAGCCTTCAGCGATCAGCCCAAGGAGTTGATTCTGGACAACAACGATCTGGAGCGCGAGCGCGGTATCACCATTCTGGCAAAGAATGTCGCCATCGAGTACAAGGGAACGAAGATCAACATTATCGACACTCCGGGGCACGCGGACTTCGGCGGAGAAGTAGAGCGTGTGCTGAACATGGCAGACGGCGTGCTGCTACTCGTCGATGCGTTCGAGGGTGCTATGCCTCAGACGCGTTTTGTGCTGCAGAAAGCGCTGGAGATCGGATTGAAACCCATCGTGGTGATCAACAAAGTGGATAAGTTGAACTGCCGTCCGGACGAGGTGCAAGAAGAGGTATTCGACCTGATGTGCAACCTGAATGCAACGGATGATCAGTTGGATTTCCAGACGCTATACGGCAGTGCCAAGCAGGGTTGGATGTCGCGAGACTGGCGCAAGCCGACGACGGATCTGACCGATCTGATGGACGCTATCATCGAGTACATCCCTGCTCCGGAAGAGAACCCGGGTACGCCGCAGATGCTGATCACATCACTGGACTACAACAGTTATGTCGGCCGAATCGCTATCGGTCGTGTTCATCGCGGCGAGTTCAAAGACGGACAGGCCGTAACGCTGGCTAAAAAAGACGGCACGATGGTCAAGACGAAGATCAAGGTGTCGTGAAGAACGGCGACATCTGCGCGATGATCGGTATCGACGGTTTTGAGATCGGCGACACGATATGCGATGCAGAGAATCCCGAACCGCTCAAACCGATTGCTATCGACGAACCGACGATGAGTATGACGTTCTGCATCAACGACAGTCCTTTCTTCGGTCAGGACGGTAAGTTCGTGACGAGCCGTCATATCCAGGACCGTCTGAACAAAGAGTTGGAGAAGAACCTGGCTCTGCGCGTAGAGAAAGGCGCGGAAGAGAGCAGTTGGCGCGTGTATGGTCGCGGTGTGCTGCATCTGAGTGTGCTCATCGAGACGATGCGTCGCGAGGGATATGAGTTGCAAGTAGGTCAGCCGCAAGTAATCATCAAAGAGATTGACGGCGTCAAATGCGAGCCGGTAGAGAGCCTGACGGTGAATACACCGGAAGAGTGCTCGGGCAAGATCATCGAGTTCGTGAGCACCCACAAAGGCGAGATGACGAAGATGGAGATGGTGAACGACCGCGTACATCTGGAGTTCACTATCCCGAGCCGCGGCATCATGGGAATGCGTACCTACGTAATGAACGTGAGTGCCGGAGAAGCTATCATGGCTCACCGCTTCTTGGAGTACCAGCCGTGGAAAGGCGAGATCGTGAAGCGTACGAACGGTTCGCTCATCGCGATGGAAGCCGGTACGGCATATGCGTATGCACTGGATAAGTTGCAGGACCGCGGTAAGTTCTTCATCGACCCGCAGGAAGAAGTGTATGCCGGCCAAGTAGTAGGCGAGAACGCGAAAGAAGGCGATATCGTCATCAACGTGACCAAGAGCAAGAAACTGACGAATATGCGTTCGAAGAGTGCGGACGACAAGGCCGTATTGCCGCCGCCCGTACGGATGAGTCTCGAGGAAGCACTCGAGTACATCAAAGAGGACGAATATGTAGAGGTAACGCCTCACGCGATGCGTATCCGCAAGATCATCCTTGACGAGTTGGAGCGCAAACGCGCAGGAAGGGCGTAACGCTCAGTATGCTACTCTTCGGGGTACCGGCCCCCTGCCTACGAGTTTTGGGGCACCCATTCCCCAAAACATGCCCCCTCAGAGTACATACTTCGCTAGAAAAAAATATTTAAACTCTATAAAAAAAATGAAAATCGAACAAAGTGAATTGAAAGACCTGATGGGCGTGGTGACGATCACGATCGAGCCGGCTGACTATCAGGAAGAAGTAGCCAAACAGCTGAAAGAAGTGCGTCATAAAGCACAGATGCCGGGTTTCCGTCCGGGAATGGTTCCGGCCGGGCTGGTAAAGAAGATGTACGGCAAAGGCATCTTAGCCGACGTACTGAACAAATTAGTAGGCGAGCACCTGCAGAAACATATCGAGGAGAAGCAGTTGCAGATCCTTGGTGATCCGCTGCCCAGCGAGAACTCCCCTCGTATCGACCTCGACCACGATGACACGTTCACCTTTAACTTTGACGTTGCCGTAGCACCGGAGTTTGACGCCAAGTTGACGGGCAAGAACAAGCTGCCGGAGTACACGATCGAAGTGACCGACGAGATGATTGACAAGCAGGTAGAGGCTTACGCCAACCGTTTCGGCGAGTATATCCCCGAGGATAAAGAGAAAGGTACGAAAGCGGAAGTGAAACCGTGCAAGGTAGATGCCGAGTTGTTCGCTAAAGTATATGGTGACCAGGCTCCGAAGACCGCAAAAGAGTTCCGCGCACGTGTCAAAGAAGATATCGAGCGCAGCCTGTCGGAAGAGAGCAAATACCGTTTCGGTATCGACGCGAAAGCCGCTATCCTGAAGAAGATGGAGAAAGTTGCATTCCCTGTTGACTTCCTCAAACGCTGGGTACTCGCTACCAACGAGAAGATGACGCAGGAAGAGCTTGACAAGGACTTCGACAAGATGGTTGAGGAACTGAAATGGCACCTCGCCAAGGATCAGTTGATGAAGGAATACAAGATCGATGTACAGAAAGAAGAGGTAGAGGCGTTTGCTAAACGTATCGCCAAGATGCAGTTCATGCAATACGGTCTGATGAACATCGAGGAAGAGCACCTGACGAACTATGCAAACGAGATGCTCAAACAAGAGAACCAGTTGCGCGGCATCGTAGAGCGCGTGGTAGAAGACAAGATCTTTGAAGCCCTGAAGGGTGTAGCAAAGATTGAGCCGAAGACCGTGAGCCAGGAGGAGTTCGACAAGCTTTTCAAATGACAAGGATTCATTTTATAGCTATAGGTGGCGCGGCGATGCATAACTTGGCATTAGCCGTTGCCTCCAAGGCGGGATACCAAGTGACGGGGTCGGATGACGAGATCTTCGACCCCGCTCTGTCTCATCTGCGCGAGGCAGGGTTGCTGCCGGACGAGATGGGTTGGCATCCCGAACGCATCACCAAGGACATCGATGCGATTATCCTTGGCATGCATGCCCGCGAAGATAATCCGGAGTTGGTAAAAGCACGCGAGTTGGGATTGAAGATCTACTCTTTCCCCGAATACTTGTACGAGCAGACGAAGGACAAGATCCGCATTGTGGTGGGTGGCAGTCACGGTAAGACGACCACGACCTCGATGATTCTGTATGTGCTCAACCGCCTGGGTATCGAAGCCGATTACATGGTAGGTGCGCAGATAGAAGGATTCGAGCGGATGGTACGACTGAGCGACACCGCGAAATATGCCGTCTTTGAGGGTGACGAGTACCTTACTTCCCCACTCGATCTGCGGTCCAAATTCCTGTGGTACCACCCGCATATAGCTATCCTGACAGGCATTGCATGGGATCATATCAATGTCTTCCCGACATTCCCGGAGTACGTGGAGACGTTCCGTAAGTTCGTTCACTCGATAGAACCCAATGGCAGTTTTATCTATTTTAATGGCGATGAGAACCTGCGGCTCTTGGCGGAGGAAATTAAAAATGAAAAATTAAAAATTATTCCTTACGATGCGTATGAGGGCAATGTTCCGATGCAGGTGTTCGGCAAACATAACATGCAGAACCTTCAGGCAGCTATGTTAGCCTGCCATTGCATCGGTGTAGCGCCGGATGATTTCTACCGCGAGATAAGCACCTTCACAGGCGCCAGCAACCGGTTGGAGAAGATATGCGAGACCGAGACATCGGTGGCATACAAAGATTTTGCACACAGCCCATCCAAACTGAAGGCGACTATCAATGCCGTACGCGAACGCTATCCGGAGAAGAAGTTGATTGCTTGTATGGAGTTGCATACCTTCAGCAGTCTGATGGCCGATTTCCTGCCGCAATACAAAGGCTGTATGGCCGAGGCAGACGTGGCGTACGTGTATTTCAACCCGAAAGTGATTGAGCACAAGCGCTTGACGCCGATCACAGCCGAAGAGGTGCGTGAAGCGTTTGGCACGAAAAATGTAGAGGTCTTCACGGACAGCCAAGCGATGATGTCCGCTGTCAGTTGTCAGTGTTCAGCATTTAGCCATCAAGGCATAGCCTTGCTGATGATGAGTAGCGGCACGTTCGACGGAGCCGATGTGAAGGAGTTTGCTCAGCAACTCCTTAGTTGAGAGTTTAGGGTTTAGTGTTTAGTGTTTAGTGTTTAGTGACATGGACAAGCAACAGAAACGCGATTATTTGTATATGCGCATGGCTCGCACGTGGGCCGAGAACAGCTACTGCGTGCGCCGCAAAGTAGGTGCGCTGTTAGTAAAGAACCAGATGATCATCTCCGACGGTTACAACGGTACTCCTTCGGGTTTTGAGAACATCTGCGAAGATGAGAACAATGTGTCGAAGCCTTACGTACTGCATGCCGAGGCAAACGCGCTGACCAAAGTGGCGCGCTCGAACAACAGTTCGGATGGGGCGACATTGTATGTGACCGCTTCGCCGTGCCTGGAATGCTCGAAACTAATCATTCAATCGGGCATCAAACGCGTGGTCTATGGCGAAGAATACCGAATCATGGACGGCGTAGAACTGCTCAAACGGGCAGGAGTGGAAGTCGTTTTCCTGAACGACGGGAATCAGTAATCAGTTTCAGCAGGTATGAAAAAATATATCTTTCCTACATTGACAGTTATCGGTGTGACGTTGGGTATTGTTATCGGCGTGGCACTGAGTCAGAAAGTGAACGCACAACACCTCTTTATTCAGAACGGGCAACTGCAATGGGAATTGTCCAAAGTGGACCGTTTGTTGGAGTTGATGCAGACGGCGTACGTTGATGAACTGAATATAGACAGCATCACCGACGAGGCGATGACGGACCTGGTGCAGAAACTGGATCCGCACTCTGCATATATCCCGAAAGAAGACCTGGAGATGGTTAACTCGGAGTTATCGGGTTCGTTCTCCGGCATCGGAGTGCAGTTCACTATCCAACAGGACACGGTTCGTATCGTGGCGGTGATAGCCGGCGGTCCGTGCGAAGGTGTGGGTGTGCTCGCGGGCGATAAGTTAGTGAGTGTAGATGACTCCGCGTTCGTAGGGAAGAAGTTGAACAACGAGAAGGTGATGAAGACGCTTCGCGGCGAGAAGGGCACGCAAGTGAAATTAGGCATCCTCCGTGCCGGCGTGAAAGAACCGCTCTCGTTCACCGTGACACGCGGCGACATACCCGTGACATCGGTCGATGCGAAGTTCATCATCGAGCCGACAGAAACCAGAAATCAGAAATCAGAGAAGATAGGTTTTGTGCGCGTGAACAAGTTCGGCGAGACGACGTATAAAGAGTTCATCAAGGCCATGGCCGACCTCCATGCGCAAGGTGCAACGAGTTATATAGTGGACTTGCGTGAGAACAGCGGCGGTTACATGGACCAGGCCATTAAGATGGCAAATGAGTTCCTGAAAGGTGGTGAGTTGATTGTCTATTCGGAAGGTCGTGCTTATCCGCGTTACGAGGCGAAAGCGAACGGCGGCGGACGATTTAAGAATGTGCCGTTGGTCGTACTGATTGATAATTTCTCTGCGTCAGCGAGTGAGATCTTCGCGGGTGCGATGCAAGACAACGACCGCGCGACGATTGTAGGCCGTCGTTCTTTCGGAAAGGGATTGGTTCAGCAACAGATGCCGTTCGCAGACGGGAGTGCTGTACGTCTGACGGTTGCGCGCTATTATACGCCATCCGGCCGTTGCATTCAGAAACCTTATACGCTGGGAGACCAGGACGATTATGAGAAAGATCTTGTCGAGCGCTTCGAGCATGGCGAGTTCTATTCCGCTGACTCGATCCATTTCACGGACACGACTGTTTACCGCACGAAGAACGGACGTATCGTACATGGCGGTGGAGGTATCATGCCTGACGTTTTCGTGGGGCGCGACACGACGCTTAATACGCCTTGGTACAACCAGTGCGTGAACTTGGCTTACACCTATCAGTTCGCGTATAAATACACAGACGAGCACCGCAAAGAGTTGAGCAAATACAAGGAATGGCAAGCCTTGGAGAAGTACCTGCAGAGTCAGGATATACTTCGTGAATTCGTTCGCTTTGCGGAAGAGAAAGGCGTAGAGCCCAAGGAGGCAGAGATACAAAAATCGCGCCCGTTGATGACGCGACTTCTGCATGCTTACATCATTCGTGACGTGATCGGAGATGAAGGTTTCTTCCCGTTCTTCGAGCGCGATGACGAGATTACGAAGAAAGCCGTGGAAGTGCTCGCAAAGTAAAAGTTTATAAGTTTATAGGTTTATAAAACAGGCTCGCCAACAAGCGAGCCTGTTTTGTTTAGAGGGCCTTTAAAGCAGCCTGTACGTAGCGGTAGAACTTCTGCACGGTAGCGATGTTCACACGTTCGTCCGGGCTATGCGGGTGCTCGATAGTAGGACCGAAGGAGATCATCTCCATGCCTTCGTATTTACTGCCGATGATACCGCATTCGAGGCCGGCATGAATCGTGACGATACGCGGGCTGGCACCGAATTCTTTCTCGTACACGCTCTTCATTGTCGCGAGGAGGGTGCTCTTGAAATTAGGCTTCCAACCGGGGTATGCGCCATCGAACTTGACGTCAGCCCCCGCCAGCGAGAACGCCGACTGGATAATGGAAGCAAGTTCCTCTTTGCGGCTCTCGACACTGGAACGGGCAAGGCAGATGGCCCGAACCGTATTGTCTTTGGTCTCGATGATAGCGAGGTTGTTGGATGTCTCTACGATGTCCGGCATCTCGGGAATGATACGATAGACGCCGTGCGGGCAGAGGGTGATGGCATGGATGAGGAAGTCCTGTACGTCTTCCGGCATCTCAGTTTTCGGGCACTCTGTCTCTTCCATGACGAAATGCAAGTCCGGTTCTATGCCGTCGTATTCTTTGAGCCATAAGTCTTCATAGCGATCCACGAGGTCCTGCAGGTCCTGATAACTCTCTGCAGGAACGGTGATAACCGCCGATGCCTCACGCGGGATAGCGTTGCGCATGTTTCCCCCGTCCACACATGCCAGCCGAGCCTCGAAGTTCGCTACCGCATCTTTGAGGAAGCGGAAGAGCAGCTTGATAGCATTCGCGCGCTGGAGATGGATGTCGCAACCGGAGTGGCCTCCTTTGCACCCCTTGACCGTCACGCGCAGGGCAATGTCTCCTTCTTCGGTCTCGACAGGTTCATAAGTGAACGTTGCCTCGGCATCGATACCTCCGGCGCAACCTACGTATAACTCACCTTCCGTCTCGGAGTCGAGGTTAAGCAGATATTTGCCTTTGAGCCATCCGGACTTGAGGTCGTTGGCTCCGTACATACCTGTTTCCTCATCGATGGTGAAGAAAGCCTCCAAAGGAGGATGCACGGCGTTTTTGTCGGCGAGGATGGCCATGGCAGTTGCCACACCTATTCCATTGTCGGCACCAAGGGTAGTGCCATCCGCTGTTACCCATTCGCCGTTATCTTCGACATAGGCTTCAATCGGGTCTTTCTCGAAGTCAAAGACTTTGTCGGAGTTCTTCTGCGGCACCATGTCCATGTGTCCCTGAAGGATGACACCCGGATGGTTCTCATATCCCGGCGAGGCGGGTTTGCGAATAAGGACATTTCCTATCTCATCCTGAAGGGTTTCCAGTCCAAGCGACTTGCCGTAATTCACTAAGAAGTCCGCAATCTCTTTGCGTTTACCGCTGGGACGCGGGATTTGGGTAAGGCTGTAGAAACTGCTCCACAGGCCTTGGGGTTGTAAATTTTTCATATCAGAAATTAGAAATTAGAAATCAATCTATAGTCATCTCGCCGCAGAGGTCTTTGGCAAGCAGTTCTCGTGCGCGCTCGGGCATCTCGCCGAGGAGAAGCATCATCTTGGTGAGCAATGCTTCGGTAGTGATATCATAGCCGGAAAGCACACCGGCTTTCATGAGGTTTAGCGAGACGGCATAGAGTCCCATCTCCACCGAGCCGGTGTTACACTGCGTCTTATTGACAATGATGATACCTCTGTCCACCGCTGTTTTGAGTTCGCGGTACAGCCATTTATCCGAAGGTGCGTTGCCGGCACCGAAGGTCTCGAGCACCACTCCTTTTAGACCGCGTGTACGCAAGAGCGCGCGCACGACTGCAGGTTGGATACCCGGGAAGAGTTTGAGCACCGCCACGTCGGTATTAAACGACGTATGAAGCGTGAGGGGCAGTGCGGGATCGGAATAATGAACGAGGTGCGGCTGGTAGGTAATGTGTACTCCGGCTTTGGCCAACGCGGGGTAGTTATAACTGTTAAAGGCCGAGAAATGCTCAGCGTTTCGCTTGGTCGTCCGATTGGCACGGAAAAGACGGTCCTCAAAATAGATGGTCACTTCGGGCACAATGGCATTGCCTTCCTCATCTTTGGCGGCAGCTATCTCGATGGCCGTCAGGAGGTTCTCCTTTGCATCCGACCGGAGCACTCCGACAGGCAGTTGCGAACCGGTGAAGACCACCGGTTTGCCGAGATTCTCCAGCATAAACGAGAGCGCCGATGCGGAATAGGACATGGTGTCCGTGCCATGGAGGATGACAAAGCCGTCGTATTCGTCGTAATGATCATAGACCGTACGGGCCATCTGTTGCCAACTGGCAGGACCGATATCCGAAGAGTCGATAAGGGGCGTGAAAGCCAAAATCTCCACTTGGATATCACCGGCAAAGAGTTCGGGTATGAAAGCCTTGAAGGTCTCCATGTCTGCCGGCACGAGTGCACCTGTTACGGAATCGCGAACCATCGTAATGGTTCCTCCGGTAGATATTAAAAGAATCTTGCTCATTGTATGAGGTGCTGTTGTTTTCAATTTTGCGGTACTAGGTGTTCCCGTCAAGCGGGAAAACCGCTACAGGGAAAGGGCCTAGACCTTTGCGACTGCAAAGGTACTACAAATATTTTAATTGCGCAAATTTTTTCAAAAAAAAAGAAATGTAACTTCGGCACGCCCCTTCCCCTCCGGGGCGGGTTCCCTCCGAATTTACGTTCGCTCTAACGTGCAAACGGCAATTTTTTACCCAAAACCACTATACTAAGTAAACTTATTTATTTTTTTGGTCAAAATCTTGCTCATTTCATTTTTTTGTAGTAAATTTGCGGCGAATTTATTGGTATGAACGCGAAAATTCTCATTATTGACGGCGATATCAGCCTCTCAACGGTGCTGTGCGACTACTTCTGTAGTCGCGGCTACGAGAGTCATGCAGTCGGTTCTGGTAAAGAGGCTCTCAAATTCCTCTCGGAGACCTACTGCGATTTAGTGTTGATGGAGCTGCAAGGGGTCGGTACTAACGGTTATGATTTGTTACGCGAGATTCGTCACCATCAGCCGGATATGCCGATCATTGTTTTGACCACTCGTACCGATCGTGAGAGTCAGATGCGTGCATTCCAGTTAGGGTGCGATGACTACCAGTTCAAGCCTTTCTCAATGGACATTCTTATTTATCGCATTGAGGCCATCTTACGGCGTGTACGCAAGCGGGAAGAGAGCAAACAACGCATCTTCAATCTCAACGGACATCCTTTCGATGCGACGCGTCAGACGTTCGACGGCGAGCATTTGTCGGGGCGTGAGAGCGACCTGCTGCTGATGCTGTGCAGGAATGAAGATGAGGTAGTTGACAGACACCGCATTTTAGCCTCTTTATGGAAAGAAGACAATGCCTTCACTTCGCGTTCTATGGGTGTGTATATCAATCACTTACGTCGATTCGTAGAGCCGGCCGGATACACGATCGTGGCGGTGAGAGGCAAAGGATATAAACTTGTATTTAACAAATCATTATGAGACTGATAGCTCCGAGTGTCTTGTCGGCCGATTTCGGTCATTTGGCGCAGGATTTGGAAATGATTAACCGCAGTGAGGCGGATTGGTTGCATGTAGATGTGATGGATGGTACGTTCGTTCCGAACATCTCGTTCGGATTCCCGTTGATGGAGCCGATGCGCAAGTATTGTACAAAGCCGTTGGATGTACATCTGATGATTGTTCATCCGGAGAAATACGTAGAGCGTTTCTGTGACGCAGGTGCCTGGTCGGTGGGCTTTCATCTGGAAGCCGTGGACGATCCGCTGCCTATTTTGGACTTGATCAAGGCGAAGGGCGTTCGGACATGCCTGACCATCAATCCGGACATCGATGTGAAGCGTTTGGTACCGTATCTGGACAAGGTGGACATGGTCTTGCTGATGTCTGTTTTTGCAGGTTTCGGCGGTCAGAAATTCATACCCGAGACGATGGACAAGATTCGTTTTATCAAGTCGGAGATTGCACAACGAGGCTTGAAGACGCTGATAGAGATTGATGGCGGCGTAAACACGGAGAATGCCCGTGATTTATTCGAAGCCGGTGCAGATGTGCTGGTAGCCGGAAGTGCCGTTTTCGGAGCCAAAGATCCGGAAGAAGCCATTAAACGGATGAAAGCGTAGCTTATCCGAAAATCCGCCAGGCATCGGCCGCGAAAGCGGAAAAAAGAAGGGTTGCATGAGAGTGCTATTAGGCTATTAACACGTGATTAACACGTGATTAATATGTGATTCGATGACTAACCGACTGAAGGCGTATCCTATGATTGTATTGCTGTTGCCTATGGTAGCAGCAATACTCTTATTCAATCATTTGCATCCTTTTCAGCCGCAGACGGAAGAGGGCCAGACGTACGGATTTGTGATAGAGAGTGCTCCTAAAGCGACCGCCAAATGCGAACGGTTTGAGACGAGTGTGATAGGGCTAAGGGGTGAGAGGTTACCGGTTACAGGGGCAAGGGTGTACTTGTATGTCCTCCGGGACAGCACGCGGGCATTGCCGAGTTGGGGCGATACAATCGTGGCGAAGACGCAGATCGAATGGTCGCGCATGACGGGCAGAGCTTTCACGGCAAGGTATAATCTATTGCCGGCAAAGGAACATAAAGAACCTTTACAGGTAAGACTTTACCGGCGTTTGGAGAAGGCAGGTTTACATGGTGACGAGCTGGCTACGACGGGTGCTTTGACATTAGGCTATAAGGATGATATAGACCCGGAAGTAAGACGTCATTTTCAGGCTTCCGGAGCGGCGCACGTACTGGCTGTAAGCGGCTTGCACACAGGTATTTTATACGGGTTGGTATTGTGGTTCTTGACCTTTGGTGGTCGTTTCAAACCGCTGTACGAGAACCGTGCAGGACGCTGGGCGATAAGCGGTGTTGTCATTGCGGTTATGTGGGGCTACGCCTGGCTGACAGGCATGACGCCTTCGGTGGTTCGCGCCGTAACAATGGTGACGATTTTTGAAGTGGGACGGATGGCATATCGGCAAGCCTTCAGTCTGAACACCATCGCGGCCGCAGCAATACTGATTTTGGCATTCCGGCCTACAGACCTGTGGAGTGTCAGTTTTCAGTTGAGTTTTGCTGCTACAGCGGCGATTGTAATCATGGCGAAAGAATGTGAGAAATACATTCATAGCAGAACATTCGACCACACATGGTACGGACGCATTCTCAGTTGGATAACAGGGACTGTTATTATCTCCATCGCGGCGCAGGTAGGTACGTTGCCGATTACGATGTATTATTTCGGGCAGATCAGTTGCTATTTTCTGCTGACCAATCTGATTGTGTTACCTCTTGCTACCTTGTTAGTGCCTTCCGGCCTGGTGACGATGGTTGCAGGTGGCAGTTGGTTAGGTATGATGATGGGCAAAATCACGTATGGTCTTGCATGGGCGATGAATCATTCGACAGGTTGGATAGAGCGTTTGCCGGGCTGTACAATCGCTGTGCATATCGGTTTTGGAATGGTTGTTGTTTATTACGTGTTTTTTATTCTTTTTAGTACAATTCTTATTAAAAACCGGTAAATTGGCATAAAAATTATATTTTTATTTGCATAGATGCAAAAAAAGTAGTACCTTTGCGCCCTATTTTATGAAGTCACGCGTGAGTATGTTGCTGTTTTCTTTGGGGATAACGGCAGCCACCTCTATCGTGAACAACGGCCGGGATAGCGACTGGATAGGCGGAACCAATAAGTTCCACACTACCCGAGGTAACGATTTCTGGTTGACATTCATCAACAACAACATGATCAACCCGATGGATCCGGCGAACCTGAACAACCCGGATTTTCGCTTTGAGATGAAGGTTGCCGTGTCAGCACGCGAGGCGATGGACATCATCATTGATGCCGGCACTTCCCGTATTCCGGTGCACGTAGGTGCCAATCAAACCCAAATCGTTGAGATTCCCCGCAACAACGCTGAGCAGATTTACCTTTTTGAGAGTGAGGTTCAGAAATTGCAGACCTACCGCGGTGTGCATGTCTATGCCGATAATAATTCAAAGGACAAGGTATTCTCTTGCTTCATGTACAGCCGTGTGGGCGGAACCGGTATTTCTTCCCGTGACGCCTCACTTATCATTCCGACGAAGTTCTTAGGCAAAGAATATATTGTTCAGACTTATCCGGAAGATCTGAAATCCACGGAGTTCGCCATTATCGCCACGGAGGACGAGACGAGCGTTCATATCGTGCCTACGTTTGACACGTACGGAGACAAGACGCACAAAGGTCAGCCTATCGATCTGACGATGTCCAAAGGCGAGGCCTTCCTTGTTGCTTCAAAGGAGCACGTGAGTGACGAGGATTTCAATGTGGATTTGAGCGGAACGACCATCTGTGCGGACAAGCCGATTGCCGTTTTCCTAGGGAACCAGCAGACAGGTATTCCTAATCGTGAGGCCTACTCGCAGGACTTCATGGTAGAGCAAGCCTTGCCCATTGCGGAATGGGGGACGGATTTCTATCTGACCCACATGGAGAACACCAAGTTAAACTATACCATTGTAACCGCAGCGTTCGACAACACGGAAGTGCGCGTACTGACGTACGATGCGAGCACCGGCGGTTTCACCACGGTCACATTAAACCTCGACAAAGGAGGCACCTCGGTTCCTCTCGGTATCGATGATGAGATTTTCACCGAGCGATACATCACGAGTAACAAGCCCATCACCTGTTACAATTATATTACCAGTGCGGCGGTAAATGATATCTGCACGATTGACCCTGTGACGGGAAAGATTTGTTACACCTATGGTGACCCTGCCAGTGCGATGATGCCTTCATGGAATCACCGTGTACAGTCGATGAACCTGTTTACAGAGGTGCTTGACCCGCAAGGCGGCTCGAAGATTCCGCAGCATTTCTCCGCGTATGTAGTGGCGAAATGGGACGACCGAAACACGTTCTCTCTAAACGGTTCACCGGTGAGCGCGGACCTGTTCCATCGTTTTCACACCGACAACGAGATGGCATATGCACACATCCCGTTGCCTCATGCAAAAGACAAGAATTATAATCTGATAGAGAGTTCCGGTGAAGGCTTTGTAGGCATGGTCTATGGCCTGACGGACGCACAAGGTTATTACTATACCTTGGGTTACAAACCACCGCATCCTGAAGACTCGTTATACGTCACCAACACCAGCGAAGTCTCGATGTCGCGTGCCTCGTATGACATGGACAGTCTGGATGGTCACGGCTGGTATCAGCGTCAGGAAAAGGAATGGATTGAGCCCAGATTAGATACTGCCGTTGTCTGTGATAGCAGTTGGGTATATTGGGCAGTAGAGACTCCTGCGGAACGGCCTATTCAATCAATCTACTGGCAGATATACGATGTGACGGACGGTGAGCACAATTTATTACAAACGGATCATTCTCCGCTATTGGTATCACCGGCCCCCGGGGAGAAGCATGATTTCAAACATCAGTTTATTTTGCCGGAAGAAGAACCGGAGAATCGTCACCAGTTCTTTGAATACGAGATTCAGGCCATTCTGTCGCGCGAACGTCTGTTATGTACGGACACCAAGGATTACGATACGCTGAAGACGACAGTACGTGTGACGCGTATCTACAACGACACCTTGCGGCGCGTAGTCTGCGTAGGCGACACGCTGAAATTCTTCCATGACAGTCTGCCTAATCCTGAAGACTTGTCGCAACACTCCTCGGAGAGACACTCGACGAAGTTCATCGGTGTGAAGAAAGGACAAGGCGACCGATATCTGGAGCCATGGCATTACCAGGTAGAGGTAGGCAAATACGACACACTCAGTCGTCATTATCTCTCGCAAGCCGGTTGTGACTCCACGATGACGCTTATTCTATACGTTTGCGACACCTTCCAGTTCTTCGACACGATCCATCTGTGCCATAACAAGCAGTTGGAATACCACGAAGAGACGATCAAGGGATCCAGTTATAAATCCACTGATACAGTTGATATCAAAGTGCCGTTCCATACACGCGTTTGCGATTGCCAGTTAGGCACCTCTGCCGGTAAGTTCCGCGACAAAAACGGCAATATCTTCAATGGTTGCGATTCGACCTATTTCCTGCATTTGTACGTACATCCGGATTACCTGCTTCGCGATACAGTCACCCTTTGTCTGGATTATGACGGCAAGGCGACGTATGACTGGTCTATTCAGTACGGCACAAAGACAAAGACCATTACCGAAACAACACCCGGCATGGTTTGGAATGAGGCGAAGAAAGCGTATTTCGGTGTCTTCCGCGATACCATGCAGACGAAGAGTTGTCCGGACTGCGAAAGAGGAGGATGTGATTCAATCCATGAGTTGCACCTCATCTTCCCGAAGTCGTACTATTTCAAAGAAGAGGACACGTGGTGCAAACTCAAATACGATGAAGAGACGCATGACACCGTTCACTTGTATTACCGCTGGGAAGGTCACCGCGAGGGACAAGAGTACGTTGAACTCAAGACCAGCGGCACCTATTACGATGCATGCCAGACCAAGATGTTTGGATGCGACTCTATCTATGAGATTAACCTGACATACAAGGCAACGACAGAGATGTATAAACTGCGAACCGATACAATCTGTTTGGATCCTTCGGTTGTCTATAAAGAATGGACCGACATCCATGGCCGGGTTATTGAAGAGATTCCTCTGAAAAACTATTCTGTTCCCAAGAACGAACGCTGCACAACAATCTATCGGAATGTGGATGCGGGTTGCGACACGATTTATGCGCTCCACCTGACCCTCATGCCCACCTACTATCTCGTCGATACCGTGTTGATTACGCAAGAGGAGGTCTATCACTGGGATATCAACAATATCACGTATGGCGGTACAAAAGCAACCAAACCGCATCAAGTGACCGTGGATCAGGATACGCTATTCGTATTCGTACATAAGACAACTAAACCGCTCGGTACGCACTCTTGCGACAGTACCCACGTCCTTTTCTTGCGCGTCGGTAACGTATATCGGGATGTAGTCTATGACTATGTCTGCGGAAACGAGACTTTCTACGAATGGGTAGAAACACGGCCCGAGTATTATGGTGAACACGGAGGACAGTTCAGACGTAAACTTATTACAGATCTCCCACGCCTCGGACATGACAGTATTTATCAAGACCCCTACAAGACCGTCTTAGGCTTCGACTCGGTCTTCTATATCCAGTTACACCGCGCGATGGTGTATCGCGACACGACCGATGTCGAGGAATGTCAGCAACGTGAGAACATTGCCCCATATGTCTGGAAAGGTCACGAAGGAAGAAAATTGTACGACCAGAACGGATATCTGTTACCTTTCACCAGCATTCCGCTTACTACCGCCGGCCACTTCTATTATCTGGATACCATGAAGACCGCCGTTTACGGGTGTGACAGTCTGTGTATCCTGCATCTGCATGTCAATTCGTATTACGACAAGTACGACGAGAAAGAGACTTGTCAGTTCGAGCCCTTTGTATGGGAATCTTTCCCCGGCAATACACCTCCCGACTCTATCCTTGATGAAAACAATCGCCGTATTGCCTCCATCCCGACAGATCATGTAGGAGAATTCCACTATACGTTAAAATTCCACACCATCCATGACTGCGACTCCACATGGCATCTGACGCTGCATGTAGATACCGTCTACAAGACGCCGGTGGAAGTGACAGAACGGGCGATGTGCGACAACGACACGTTGCATTTCTATGACAGAGTCATTTATGGTGTCAACTGGCCGGACAAGCCGGAAGGAGTACCGGGTATTGCCGTGCCGACAGGTAAGCGTTTCTTCTCCTTTGATTCTCTTTATACCGACCAGACTCAACAAGGTTGCGACTCGGCTGTACAACATCGCATCACGATGTACAGGACCTATCAAATCAAAGAGGACAGCACAACCTGTCAGACATGGAACAACCTGCCTGAACCGTATTATACATGGACAGGACACGCACGGGTTTGGGATGATCAGCGGAAGATATATATTGACGGCGACAAGATACCTACCAGAGTAGCAGGCAACAAGACCTATATCTATATCGATTCGCTTAAGACGCAAGACTGCCCTGTCTGCGATGCGTCCGGCATCTGCGGATGCGACAGCATACATATCCTATCCTTGCGTATTGACTCGTCGTATTACTTCCACAACCCGCTCAAGATATGCGATAACGATACTATTTCATGGCAAGGTCGATACTATCGTGGTGAGAAATTTGCAGGCACTCCGGCCGAGAAAGCCAAATACAATCGTGTCCTGAAATCCGACACGACTTATTTAGACACCGTGGCGATTGGTACTCGCTTTACCGGTTGCGACTCTACATATTACATGACGCTTCGCGTGGCGCCGACATACGACACAACTGTTACGGTGACTGTTTGCGACGACGAGGACCTGCACATCTTTGAGTTCCGCGATACGCAAGGTTCGTATTTCCGCGACTCGATAGCGTACGAGCCTCACCTGGAGCGCCCCGAGTCCGACACAGCATACACGTATTTCCCGGTACGCGACAGTACCCGCACGCACCTCCTCAAGACCATTGAGGGTTGCGATAGTATCGTACGCTTCCATTTGCTGATCAAGCCGACCTATCTATTCAAGCATCAGAGTAAAGGTTGTTCCGGTCACGCTGTGGAATGGCGCGGTAAAGAATACAAGAATACCGGTTCTTACTACGACCGCTATAAGACTGCGGACGGTTGCGACTCTATCTTCCGTCTTGACCTTTACGTCAAGCCGTTCATTACTATTCCGGTTTATGACCATGTATGCGACAATAAGACCTATTATCACCGTGACACGGTAGGTACTTCGATTTTCGAAGAGACGATATGGTGGCCGGGTGCTATACGTCCGGACACGGCCTATGCACGTTTCCAAGGTTCTGACGGTTGCGACTCCATCGTCTATGAGTACCATCTTACCGTTTGTCCTACCTATCGCTTCGACACCGTAGCCGATGCATGGTGCTCCGCAGACACGTTCTACTCCGCCGAACTCAACCACGCATGGGAGTCCGCCGTTATGGAATTTGACGTGGATACGTTTGTGCTGCCGTTTGACACCCTGTTCTCCGACTCACTGCTGACGGTGATGGGTTGCGACTCGGTGTATAATCTCAAGGCTCATGTTCTACCCGAATACCGTCATATCGAATACGACACCATCTGCTCGAATGAGGAATATGTATGGCATAGTATCCTATATGGAGACAGTGTGGTCGCCGGTGTGAACCCGGGTATCCATTATTTCCGTGACAGTTTCCTGACGGTTAATGGTTGCGATTCTTTGTATGAGTTACAACTCTGCGTCAAAGCTTCATATTTCCATGAAGACAGTTTGGATCTATGTGCCGATGAGACGCTACAATGGCGCAATCATTACTTCGAGCACATGGTACCCGGACAACATTTCTTCTACGACAGCCTGAAGACCGATTTGGGTTGCGACTCCATCTATCACTTGTATCTGACGGTTATTGACACGACGTACGTCATCAACTACGACTCAATCTGCGTTGGAGACACATTCTTTATCGGAGCGCATACATATACCGAGCCGGGCGTATACAAAGATACCGCACTTAACGAAGGAGGATGTCATCATTTCATCTACACCCACCTTGCAGTCATAGAATCGACCATACCGACCGTGTGGGCTGATAATCCGATGTGCGTCAGCGAGACAGCGTTTGACATCTTCTATACCTACACCAACCATTATCCGATAGCCTACACGCTGCTCTTCGACAGCGTTGCGCATTCGATGGGTTTTGAAGATATGGAAGACATCGCTATTACGGAATATACCACCCCGATGGTCATCTCCGTACCGATCCCATATGGCGAAGACAAGACCCAATACCCGCGGCCGGACAACTATAGTATTCGCCTGATTCTTGATAACGGTATATGTCGTCATAAAGAGAGTGATTGCTACGATGACTCCACCTTTACGATGAGTTATCCGAAATGGATTACCGAGCAACGTCACGGCGATGTCATCGCCATACTCAATGACAAATACAACGGTGGTTATGTATGGTCGGATTACCAGTGGTATATGGGCGACTCCATGTTAGTGGGTCAGACACAGCCGTACTTGTATATTCCAACGGGTCTGATTGCGGGTGAGCAATACCATGTACGCCTCACGCGCGAAGGAGAGACGGTGGACTTCCCATCCTGTCCGATTACCATTCAGTCCAATCCGATCCGGGATGACTTTGCGCCTACGATGGGTTACTTGTCCGTCACGCCGACATGTGTTGTCCCCGGCAACCCCGTAGTCAATATCCTTTCCCGCAAGGACGGAACCTACCGCGTCACCACTTCATCCGGACAATTTGTAAAAGAAGGCGTCTTCCGCGCGGATGTGACGCCGATACAGATACCGGCTACCGAAGGACTATATATCATTCAACTCTGGTCGTACGATACGCCGGAAGAACCCTATAGAGCAATCAAAGTAGTAGTTAGACAACGATGCGAAACCTGCGCTACATCCTTCTGATTCTATCCCTTTGCCCGCTAATGGTATGGGGTCAGAGACGCTTCTCAGCCGCTGAGCAATGGGAATACCACTTGGCGAAACTGAGCGGATTCACGGATAAAGACGTGAACAACAGCACCGATGTGCTGTTCGGTTTGCATGCCTCGCAGTATACAGGTTCGCACCACCTCATCGGTTTCGCGCTGGAAGGCAGTTGGAGCACCTTCGTGAGCAATATGCCTACGGTAGCCAACACACCTGGTGGCGGTGCCGCCGGTTTCAACTTGCTCTACGAATACCAGTATAGCGGTATCCTCTTCCAAACGGGGCTGGGAATCAACTACCAATGCGTTTATAACAACATAGCTGACACATCCATCTATCACTATAACATGATGGATACTTGGAGCGGCATTAACCCTGTTCCCTTTACACTCAGGCACCGTTTTGAAGGCCGTCGCGACCAAGCACAGATGATATATGGTCAGTTACCCCTGTATATCGGTCATTATATCCCCGGCCCACTCGGTATCGGTTATTTCCTGGCCGGTGTCAAGTTGAATTATGCTTTCTGGGGCAACACCAAACAGACTCTGAAAGGAAGCACTTCCGGATTGTACGAACGCTACATAGGTGTTTGGGAGGAGATGGACAACCATGGTTTCCGCAAAGACGTACCATTGGAGCGGACGGGCAAACAACTGCAGGTGAAATTCGATGTCATGGCGCACTTAGAGATAGGCTATGAGTACACCTCTTTCCAGAATCCGCATAGCTATCGTATCATGCCTAACGACCGTCTCGACTGGCGTCTGCGTATCGCGGGATTTGTGGACTTTGGTATTGTGGACATCTGTCCCCGTACCAACAATGTCTATTATGGCATTCCCGATGCGACTATCTATGACTTCCCTACCTATCGAATGGACCACGTCTTCTCCACGGCGGATGCAAAACGCTATTGGATGCGTAATCTCTTCGTTGGTGTTCGTATTACTATGCTCTTCGGCTTCCAGGGCAAAGAGCGTTGTATCCTTTGTGACCCGTGGCGACACTAACCCTCTCTGAACTATGCGCTCTCATCGGCGAAGCGCTGGACGACAGTCTGACCGCCTCATATTGGGTGAAAGCCGAGATAAGCAGTCTCAGCGAACGAGGTGGGCATATGTATCTGGATCTGGTGGAAGGCAAGTCCGCGAAGATGCGGGCAACCTGCTGGTCCGGAACAAAAGAGATGCTCACTGCCTATTTCGAGTCCGAGACAGGTCAGTCCCTGCAACCGGGCATGTCGGTGCTTGTGGAAGTGGAGATACAATACCACGCTGTTTATGGTTTGAGTTTGTCTATCATCGGCATCGATCCAAATTATACATTGGGGGATCTCGCACGGCAGCGGCAACAGACGATTGCCCAACTGCAGAAAGACGGACTCCTCGATGCACAGCAGTTACTTCCATTACCTACCCTCATCCGCCGCATCGCTGTCATCTCTTCCCCTAAAGCGGCCGGATATGAGGATTTCAAACATCAGTTGGAATCATCCCCTTACGCTTTTTCTTTGACTCTTTTCGGAGCAACGATGCAAGGTGATGGGGCAGCGCCGTCTATCATCGCTGCGCTGGATGAGGTAGACAGCACGTCCTTTGATGCCGTTGTCATCATCCGCGGCGGAGGGGCTACCGCCGACCTCAGTTGTTTTGATGACTACACGCTCTGCGCCGTTTGCGCACAATGCGAACTGCCGGTACTCACCGGCATAGGACACACCCGTGATATCTCGGTCTTGGATATCGTAGCACATGAAGCGTTGAAGACCCCTACCGCCGTTGCTGAATGGCTCATCCATCGGATGGATGCGCAGATGGACCGCCTCGCAGAGTTGTTGGTACGCCTGCATCGCACAGCGGAAAGACAAATCCTTATCCGCCAACACCGCGTAGAACTGTTAGAACAACGGCTTGCGGCGTGCAACCCCGAAAGAATCTATCAACGCGGATACAGTCTTCTGACTAAAAACGGTAAAATCATCCGCTCCGTCACGGAACTGCAACCTGGCGACAAGGTCACCTCGCACCTCGCAGACGGAACGACGGACATGACGGTCAATGGCTAAGAAAGACCGACATATATTAGCCAAAGAGCAACGTATCGGTGCGTTTATTCTTTTCGGCATTTTCTTGATTATATGGTTAACCATAGCCTTGTGGTCCTCCAAAGACCCCGAGTTGCAAGCGCCTCAGGAACCCGTCAAGCGCACATGGGAGCAACGCAAGGACTCCATGCGGCGCGCGGATTCGCTGCGTTATGCGCAGTGGGCCAAAGAACGGGAACAACGCTATGACTCTTTTCGTATTGTGGATTCCATGCGCCGCGATGAGTGGAAACGCGAAAGGCAACAGGCGTATGACTCTTTTCGCATTGCCGACTCCCTCTGGCGAGACTCCGTAGGATGGCACTATGCCCGTCATATCAAAAAAGATACGATCTTGGATCTTAACCACACGGACACAGCCGAACTGCAGTTCATCCGCGGTATCGGCCGTTTCAATGCCATTCAGATCATCCAATACCGGGAACAACTAGGCGGGTATAGCGATCCGGTCCAACTGACAGACGAAGCGCTATCCAAACTGCGCTTGGACACGCTGTTACACCACTTCACCGCCGACAGCAAAGACGTGCAAACCATTCCCGTCAACAGATGTTCGGCGGAACGACTCCAACGTCATCCTTACATTCGGTACCAACAGGCTAAATCCATTTATTCCCTGCGAAGAAAACGCACACGGCTAAACGGCATGGAGGACCTGCAGGAACTTCCCGATTTCGATAAAAAAGAGCTGGAACGCCTTGCTCCATATCTCTCTTTTGAATAAAAATTCAAAAATATTTGCACAATTCAAAAAAAAGCAGTAATTTTGCACCCACTTTGCAACTAGTGGGGGCTATTTGGTTTTGACAGCAGGTAGAATGGTTGTGTAAGCACGCCGAGCAATGAGGCAACGCTCGTAAATCTCGCTTCAAAAGATAACTGGCAACAATGGTTATGCTCTCGCTGCCTAATCGAAGTATAGTAGATTAGCTTTCTTCGGGCGCAAGGCGCCTGAACGGGACATCACTCCAAGCCGAGTCTGTGGGCTGATAGGATATAGTGGTGCGGTAATACACGGAATAGATGTCGCAGGCTGCGATGCGGGATTGAAAATTTAGCAGATAAGCCGGTAGTTGGTGGCTTGGGTCTTGCTACCGGACGAAAATGAAGGCCAAGATAAGCGTGTAGAAAGCAGGATTGTTCCTTGTTTGGACGCGGGTTCGAATCCCGCTAGCTCCACTAAAGCGAGTTCCAATGTAAGCGAGGGGTATTAGCTCAGTTGGTAGAGCGCAACGTTCGCAATGTTGAGGTCAGGGGTTCGACTCCCCTATGCTCCACAAAAGGCATAGAAAATGCCTTTAGGGACCAAGATGAGGGGATTCAAACCCCGGTTCTTAGCCCTGAAGGGCACGATGATTGCACCGGTGCAATTTTCGACTCCCCTATGCTCCAGAAAATGGCAATAGAAATTCGACAGATTAATACGAAACGCGGACTGAAACAATTCATTCAGTTCGCTAATGATTTGTATGCGGATTGTCCGTACTACTGCCCTCCCCTCTTCTTCGATGAAATGAACTGCTTCGAGCCGGACCACAACCCGGCCTTGGAAGTATGCGAGTACCAGTTATGGATGGCTTTTCGTGACGGCAAAGCCGTGGGACGTATCGCGGGTATCATCAATCATAAGGCCAATGAGAAGTGGAATTACAAACATGTCCGCTTTGGATGGTTCGACTTCATTGATGACTTTGAAGTGAGTCGTGCGTTGCTGGATACCGTTGTAGCATGGGGAAAAGAGCGCGGGATGGACGCGTTGAACGGCCCTGTCGGCTTCACGGACTTCGACCATGAAGGCTTGCTGATTGAAGGCTACGACTACCCGGCGGTAATGGCATCACTATATAACTATCCGTATTACGTGAAGCATATGGAGGCGTACGAGCTGACCAAAGATGCCGATTGGATAGAGCTCCAAGTATATCCGCCTGACGGATGCCCGGAACGCTTGAACCGCATTGCAAATATCGTAAAAGAACGCTCGCATGTGCGCGTGGATAAAGTAAAGAACTCGCGCGAACTTGTACGTAAGTATGGTATCCAGTATATGGACGTCATCGACGAGGCATACCAGAAACTGTATAACTTCCAGCCCATGACTGCGAAGCAGAAGAACTACTACAAGGACATGTATTTCCCGCTGTTGAACTTTGACTTCGTGACGCTTGTTGTGAATGAGAAAGATGAAATCGTGGGTG